>WUQV01000208.1 GCA_009889585.1 Candidatus Bathyarchaeota archaeon
CAGAGGAGGCAATAGCCTTCGTAAAGGAGGCTTTTAACGTCGATATTACGTAAGGGATGGAGATGGCGAAGAAAAGGCCAAAGAAGGTCAGGAAGTATGGCAAAGGAAGCCGTCCGTGTAAACGATGCGGTTCTTACGGCCCAATAATCCGTCGTTATGGGTTGGGCTTATGTCGGCAGTGCTTTCGTGAAGTAGCTCGAAAGTTAGGGTTTAAGAGATATGAATGAGGGAGCATTAAGATATGACGATGGTAGATGTTTTAGCTAATGGACTTGCGACGATAGCAAATAATGAGATTAGGAATAAGCGTGAGTGCATAATAACCCCTGCTTCTAAGCTATTAGGACAAGTATTAAGGATTATGCAAGCAAATGGTTATATAGGTGAATTAGAGTTTATAGATGATGGTCGGGCTGGGAAGTTTAAAGTGCAACTCCTTGGTAGGATAAATAAATGCAAGGCCATAAAGCCTCGATATCATGTAAAAGTAGATGAATTTGAAAGATGGGAGAAAAGATATTTTCCTGCTAGGGAAATGGGCTTACTCATAATATCGACTGATAAGGGAGTTATATCCCATAAGGAGGCTAAAAGAAGAGGGATTGGCGGTAGGCTCTTAGCTTTCGTTTATTGAATAAAAGGTGAATATATGAGGGCTATTGAGGCTATTAAGATTGTAAAGGTTCCGAAGGAAGTTGAATTAAAGGTTGAAGGAAGGAAGGTCGAGGTAAAGGGGAAGAAGGGGATGTTAATACGTGATTTCTCGAATGCCCCTGTTGAAATAAAGGTAGAAGGTGAAGCAATCGTAATACGAGCAATTTGGCCGAGGAAAAAAGAAGCGGCCTTGGTTGGAACGGTGGCATCTCATTTGAAGAATATGATAATGGGGGTTACGAAAGGCTTTACGTATAAATTAAAGGTCGTGTTCTCTCATTTCCCTATATCTGTGAAGGTTCAAGGTAAGGCCGTCCTCATCGAGAACTTCTTAGGGGAGAGGAGCCCTCGAGTGGCCGAGGTCGTCGGAGGCGCTAAGGTGATCGTAAAAGGCGACGAAGTGCTCGTTCAAGGGATTGACATCGAAGAGGTAAGTCAAACGGCAGCTAATATAGAACATGCCGTTAAGGTTAAGCGAAAGGATCCGAGGGTATTCCTCGATGGAATCTACGTATATGAGCGAAGCGAGGGCATGGAATGATGGACTATTTAGAAAGTATGACGTTAAAGGAAAAGGACAAGGCGTTAAGGATTCGTCAATCCTTAAGTAAGAGAAGGCCTGATTTCGTTAGACAAGAGAGTTGGCGTTATAAAAGGGTTAAGGAAAATTGGAGAAGGCCAAGGGGAATAGATAGTAAGATGAGAAAAAAAGTTAAGGGATGGCCGAGATGTCCAGAAGTTGGATATAGAGGGCCTAAAGATGCTAGAGGCCTTCATCCATCTGGTTATGAAGAAGTCCTTATATATAACTTAAAACAATTGGATAAAATTAATCCTAAAGTACAAGCGATTAAAGTTGCTCATAATGTAGGATCTAAGAAGCGTAAGGAGATAATAGCTAAGGCGAAAGTTAAAGGAATTTATATTCTTAATTTAGGCGAGATGGAAAAGAAAGAAGAAGTTTCTCCTGAGGTGAGCGAAAGTGAGCTTGAGAAGTCAACGTCGTCTAGCAGCTGAGATATTAAAGGTTGGTGAAAATCGTATTTGGATAGATCCAAATAGAGCGGCTGACGTAGAGGCTGCTATAACTCGTGAGGAGATTAGAAAGTTAATTCATGATGGCGTTATTAAAGCCATTCCTGAAGAAGGGATAAGTCGTGCTCGTTCTCGTCTTTTACATAAGAAGAAGCATAAGGGCTTAAGAAGAGGTCCAGGTAGTAGAAGTGGAGCAGCTTATTCTAAGGTTAGCAAAAAGGAATATTGGATGATGAAGGTTAGAGCATTAAGGAAGAAACTTCGTGAGTGGAAGGAAGGCCGGGTTATCGTAAGGGAAGTTTATCGCAAGCTTTACGTCATGGTTAAAAGCGGGGCCTTTAAGTCGATCGCCGACCTTGAGAGGTACGTGAAGGCCCATGGGCTATGGAGGAAGCGTTAATGGCTAAAGGCCCTCGTTATCGAGTGCCCTTTCGCAGGAGGAAGGAAGGGAAGACGAATTATAGGATGAGGAAGGCGCTCGTCGCCTCAAGGCTTCCGCGCTTAGTGGTTCGAGGGACGCTTAAACATATGATCGTCCAATTGATAGAAGCGAGGGTCGAAGGCGATAAAATCGTCTCTTCAGCTCACTCGATGGAGCTCGTTAGGAAATTTCGTTGGAAGGGGGCTTGCGGTAACGTTCCGACGGCTTACTTAACGGGGCTCCTCTGCGGCTTAAAGGCCGTCGCAAGGGGCGTTAAGAAGGCCGTCTTAGACGTAGGCTTACGCTCGCCTACGAAGGGAGCTAGGGCCTTCGCCGCTTTGAAGGGGGCGTTAGACGCAGGGCTGGATATCCCTCACGGCGAAGAAGTCCTGCCGGACGAACGCAGGCTGATGGGGGAGCATATTGCCGATTACGCTAAGAAGTTAGCGGCTAAAAGCTCGGAGGAGTACAAAAGAAGGTTTTCGCTGTACTTAGCCAAGGGGTTACAGCCGGAGGGGATCGTAGGGCATTTCTCAGAAGTGAGGAAGGCTGTGCTCTCCACGTTTAAGAAGTCGGCGGAAGGTATGAGCGAATGAGCGTTGGACGCGAGCGATCGGAAAAGAGGCTTGAGAGCTGGACCCCAAGGACGGCCTTAGGGAGGATGGTTAAGGAGGGAAGGATAACTTCTATCGAAGAGGTCTTTAGGGAGGGCTTTAGAATACGCGAGCCGGAGGTCGTAGAGGCCCTCCTCCCAGACCTTCAAGAAGAGGTAATAGGAATTAACTTGGTTCAAAAGCAAACGGATGCTGGCGAGAAATCGAGGTTCAAGGCCATCGTCGCCGTCGGCAACCGCGATGGATACGTCGGCTTGGGCTCGGGGAAGGCGAGGCAAGTGCGTACGGCCATAGAGAAGGCGGCTTTAGCCGCTCGCTTGAACATAACCCCCGTTAGAAGGGGTTGTGGAAGTTGGGAGTGCGGTTGTAAGGAGCTTCATTCCCTTCCCTTCTTGGTCGTAGGGAAGTGCGGAAGCGTAAGGGTCGTCCTCATCCCTGGGCCTCGGGGATTAGGGCTCGTGGCCGGCGAGGCGATTAAGGCCATATTGGGCTTGGCTGGCGTTAAGGACTGTTGGACGAGGGCGTATGGCTCGACGGGAACGATCACTTCGTTCGCTGGCGCCGTTTTCAACGCTCTCCGTAAGACTTATGCGTTGATTGCCCCGGAGGATTGGTCCAGGTGAGCGAAGTAGGTTTGAGCTCTTATAGGCGTTTAGCGGTCATCAGGGTCCGCGGGATCGTGAACGCCTCTAAGGACGTCATAGACACGTTGAACTTACTTCACTTGAGGAGGAATTGCCATGCGACGCTCGTCGACTCACGCCCGGATTACATCGGAATGCTTCAAAAGGTTCAGAATTACGTTGCATGGGGCGAAATATCGAAGGAAGTCCTCGCGCTGTTATTAAGGAAGAGGGGAAGGATCGTCGGAGACAAAAGGCTAACCGATGAACACGCCCAAAGGCTAGGCTTTAACTCCATCGAGGGCTTGGCCGAGGCAATTCACGAGGGGAGGGTTGACTACAAAAGCCTTCCGTACGTTAAGCCTTTCTTCAGGCTTCATCCTCCGTCGAAAGGATTTAAGGGAAGCGTCAAGAAGGCTTATAGAGCAGGCGGCGAGACGGGCCATCGCGGCGAGGCCATAAACGAGCTCTTAAAGCGTATGATCTAATGGCTCGTTCGAAGGTTGAGCTATGCCTCATAAGCTTCGGAAGACGAGGAAGATGCGCGGATCGAGGACTTGTGGATGGGGTAGGGTAGGACAACATCGTAAGTCCTCCTCTAAAAGCTATAGGAAGGCCGGGCGTCACAAGCACCTTTGGTCGTACGTGTTAAAGTACGAGCCGAATTACTTCGGGAAGAAAGGCTTTACCTCGCCCCAAAGCTTGAGGCCTAAGGGGGACGTCATTAACGTCGGAGACCTTGAGGAATTGATCGAGAGGCTAAAGGCCGTTCAACAATTAGAGGAACGAGATGGCATGGCCTTCCTCGACCTCGGGAAGCTAGGGTACGCGAAGTTGTTAGGCGAGGGCGATATCGACAGGCCGGTTCTCGTGAAGGTGGCTTCGTTCTCGAAGAGCGCTTTAGAGAAAATAGAGGCAGCTGGCGGGCGAGTGTTAACTCCATCGGCAGGAAGTCCCCTCCCTCACGGAAGGAGATGAAATCCGATGCGCTTATATTCTCCAGCGTCTGCCCGCAGTCATGAGGTCGGCATGCGTAACGCCGCTTCAAGCCCTGCATGCCGCAAAGCCGAAGGGGAGTTGAAGCGGGAAGCCCTTTACGATAGGGAGGGGCAGTCCACACGGCTTCAAGCCCTCTCCTTTCGAGGACATTCCGATGACCTATGAAGCCTATGTTGGCTGAGGTAAGACAGCGGCTGAAATAGCCCATAGGGCAACGAGCTCTATGGGATGAGAAGGGATGAGCCCTTGAAACGGCAAATGCGGCGAAGGCATAAAGCCTCTGTTGAACGCCGGGAGCTCCCTG
>WUQV01000209.1 GCA_009889585.1 Candidatus Bathyarchaeota archaeon
AATTTTGTCGTCGATGTTGTTCATGCTGAAGCCTTTAAAGCTCCCGTGCGGGGTAAATGATAGTAGAGTGTGGACGGTTTGAAGAGGACTACAATGGTGAAAATAGCCATGACAACCCTATCTATTATTGCTTTCTTAGCGCCGATACTCTATGGGCTAAGCGAGGGTGGATGGGATTTGCAGGCTTCCCTTTTTCCTCGCTATATCCCCCCAACGGTTGGGCTTGAGATGGGGAAACCAACGATCAAGGTTGATGGTTTAAGCCTGATTCTAAGCCTTCAAGCAACTAATACGGGTGAGGTGAGGCTAAGCATACTTTCCATGAATGCTTTGGCGTATGCTCTTGATGGAGTGGTGTTAGGTGAGTCAAGGCTTGTTCAAACCGTCACATTGTCGGAGGGGGAGTCGAAGACTATTACGATGAGCTTAATCCTTAGGGAGGATGCAATACAGAAGTTGCTCCTCTACTTGAAGCAATTGGGCCACGTAACGATATCCCTCGATGGAGAAGTTCACCTGAAGATCTTTAGCTCCACGGTTAAAGCCCCATTCTCCATCTCGTTCACCTTAAGCGCCTCAGACCTCGGGGTGAAGCCTTGAGCGTTTCTAAAGCTTTAACTTTTGGGTATAGGCTGAACGTGATAGGGCTGTTAGCAGGGTTCATGTTGCTTTACGTAGCGCTATCGGACAGGCCCTGGTGGGTGCTCATAGGGGGAACCGTGGAAGAGCCCACGTTCTTAGCTGAGGTCTCCCCGTTCCGAGTTAGCGTGATCATCCTAGGTAAGCCGGTGGTCATACAAATATTGCCATACTTAATTTAGCAGCCAAGCTCAGCTTATTGATTGCCTCTTTTAGGATAATCGCGGGGTCGTTGAGCTTTTCGAGGGATTGGAGCAAGCCGTTCATGTCCCTCACCGGACTAGCCATGCCCATAATATTCGTGGCGACGATCTACCTAGGCTTGCAAGCGGCACAAGCTTACACAGGCGCATCCATACCCCTAATTGGTCAACTCAACCTTGCGTACGACATACCATATGGCGGCATAACAATCACAAGCCAGACGCCCACGCAATCGTTGATAACCCAGGAGTATTGGACGGCATTAACAGCTGGAGCCCTATCCCTCATAGCCAAGATGGTTCAAGGCAAGCCCTTAAAGGAGGCATCCCATAGCGACAATGATGTCTACGTCAGTTTTGCTCGAAACTTCAGACAAGCTAGGAGGTTGGCATCACACTAAACCTAGAATGCTTAATAGCTGTTTGCATTTATATATGCCATTTCTTGCGCATAAGTCGATTTTTACCCCCTTACATCGTCTTAGTGGCTATAGTGAGTTAAAGCGGTTAGCGACTTATACAAGGGGTTCTTCAAGCCTCGCCCTAAGCGTGACGTGGACGGATCCTCTCATCGTTCACACCACCAAAGCCTATTTCAGAATCGATGATGAGCGGAGTTTCTGTAAGCGTTACTGAAACTGGAATAACATCAGACGTTTAAAAACGTAATTTCGCGAACGGAGGTTCCGGGGTATTGTGATAGCATGATTGGCGGGCCCGCTGGGATTTGAACCCAGGACCTCCGGCTTTCTGCCGTCGACCGCAGGCCTGCGCACAGCTTTAAGCTGATCGACGCCCTATCCAGCTAGGCCACGGGCCCTTCGAATGCTAAGCCCTCGGCAGATAAAACGTTTTATTCGCCTTTAAAACCCGCTTTTTCAAGGCCTCCTCTAAAGCCCTTATTACGTTATCACGGCCTAAGGCGACGATGTAAGGCCCTAACCTCGGCCCCTGTGGGACGCCTAATAAGATTACGTAAAGGCTTCTGAAGAAATCTCGCGGATGTAAGCCGTGCTTCCTCGCCAAATTAAAGATTGCGCTTTGTATTCGATCGGCATCCTCCTCCATACGTAAGGTTTGGATTAACTCGCTAATTGCCTCAGCCTCCAGTTGGCTTAGCCTAACGGCTTTTGCTTCAACCTTAGGATGATCTTTAATCCAATTTAAAGCATAATGAATCCTCCTCTTCAATTCCTCTAATGCTTCATAGCTTACATAACCATACTCCTTTAACTTTCGAATTATGTAATCTTCTTCGCCTCCCTCAGGAGCTACCCTCACTAAATACGTTAACAAATCATATGGGACGTGAACGCTAGGCCTTTCAGGTGGCTTTAATAACCAACAATACTTATAAAGCCCGATGAGCTTAGCCCTTTCCTTTTCATCTTCGATAATCCTCCTCCCGAAGTAAACATCCTCAAGATTATCCAATTCATCCATATAGCGTGGAACATCCTCCGTGCTAACGGTTCTCGTACCGACGAAGCGCTTCAATACGAGCAACATAAGAGATTGAGGCGATCCATAACGAATCCATACTTGAGGAGTTAATACTCTTCCGAACGACTTTGATAACTTCCTTCCGCTTTTATCTAAAAACATTTCATACTTAGCATGTAATGGCGGAGGACATTCCAATATCTCTTGACAAATTCTATCATTAATCCTAACTGAATCAGCTATATCCTTCCCATAAGCTTCAAACCTTATATCTAAGGCCCTCCAACGAGCTGCAAATTCACACTTCCAACTTAACTTGCCCTCCCCCCTTCTATAGTCCGCTTCCCCTTCATAACCACAGCCTTTCAACAACCTTCCCTTCACCTCCATCCCCTCACAAGCGTAAAGGACCTTGCCCTCCTTCGGGAGGAACTCATACGCCTTCGTCGTGTAAATTCTGCTGCAATTCGCGCAAA
>WUQV01000210.1 GCA_009889585.1 Candidatus Bathyarchaeota archaeon
AAAATGAAAGGGAGGAAGTAGAGCTTAAACCCTTGCCTAAGGATTTTTATATAAGGTTGATTGATTACTTTAAGAAGATGTTAGAGGAAATGAGAATGTTAGATAATAGGTCTATGAAGGCTAAGTTAATGAAGAAAGAGTTGGAAAATGCGAAGAAGTTAGTTGAAGGGTTAATGAAGCTTAGATATGAGAAGATCATTAGGTTAACTATGGCTGAAGAGGCGTTAAATGAAGAAGCTTTAACGATGGAGGAGGGGAGCTTTTACAAAAGGGCGATGGAGTTAGCGGAGCTTTATCGAAGCACGTTGAAGAACGTCTTACAAGGGCGCCTTCCTTCGTTCGAGGCTGAATTTAAGAAGGAGAGGCCGAGGAACGTCGTCGTACGATTCATGCAGGACGTGCCGACGATAATCGGCGTTGACATGAAGGCCTACGGCCCGTTTAAAAGCGAGGACGTAGCGACCCTTCCCATTGAAAACGCTAGGGCTTTGATAAAACGAGGCGCCGCCGTAGAAGTGGAGCTTCATGAGGCGAGCGATTAAAGCGTAAGGAAACGGTTAATACTTCATTCGTCGTCCTGTGGGTCGTTAGCGATGAAGGCCCCGAAGGAGGTTGCGACGTATTGCCCGCGTTGTCGAGCCCATAGAGCTCACGCTATCTCATTGTATAAGGCGGGTAAACGTAGGGCGTTAGCGAAAGGCGAACGTCATCATGAAAGGGAGAAAAAGGGCTACGGCGGTCAAAAGTATTCCTTACAACGTGAATTTTCTAAGACTACTAAGAAGCAAACTTTAAAGATTAAGTGTAAAACTTGTGGTTATATTCGTCATAAGGAAGGAATACGCTTAAAGAAATTAGTAATTGAGTAGTGAGATATATGAGTAAATGGGAAGAGCTCATACCGAAGCCGAAGAGCAGCTTCTTAAGGGTGAAATGTTCTAGCTGTGGAAATGAACAAGTGATCTTTAGCCATTCTACGAATAAAGTTTATTGCAACGTTTGTGGGATGACGTTAGCTGAGCCGAGCGGCGGAAAGGCCCTTATTAAGGGCAAGCTTATCGTATCGCTAGGTTAAGCGGAGGAAGGTCGTTGAGGAGGAAAGATGAATGGCCGGAGGTTGATGAGCTAGTTATCGCTACTGTAGAAGAGGTTATTGATCATGGAGCTTATGTCACGCTTGATGAATACGATAAAAGGGGTTTTCTTCATATCTCCGAGGTCTCATCCTCTTGGGTGAGGAATATTCGCGATTACGTTCGAGAAAGACAAAAGGTTGTGCTAAAGGTTTTAAGGATTAATCCAGAGATAGGACATGTAGATCTTTCGTTACGAAGGGTGACTAAGCGTGAGAAAATAGAGAAAATGCTTTCATGGAAGATGGAAAGAAGAGCTGAAAGCTTTTTAAGGAGCGCTGCTGAAAAACTAGGTATGAATTTTAATGATGTTTATGAAGGGGTTGGATTAATTTTGGAGAAGGAATATGGTGGAATTTATGATGGATTGGAAAGAGTAGCAAAAGATGGAGTTGAATTATTATTAAGATTGGGTATTAATAAAGATATTGCTTTAGCGATAGAAGATGTTGTTAAAGAGAAAATTAAACCTCCTACAGTGAAGGTTAAGGGAGTCCTCGAGTTACGATGCTTTAAATCAAATGGAGTTGATGTTATTCGAAATGCATTATTAAGTGCTAAAAAAGCTGTGAAGTCTAAGACTGTTGAAGTACGATTATATACAATTGCTCCTCCACGTTATAGCGTAGAAGTAATAGCTGATGATTATAAGAGGGCTGAGCATGTATTGCAAAAGATTTCAGAAGCTGTATTGGAAAATATAGTAAAAATGGGTGGAATTGGATCATTTAAGAGGGAGAAGTAATGGTATGGCTCTTAAGGAAATGTATAAAATGTGGAGGCTATACATTAAATAAAGATAAATGTGTTCATTGCGGTGGAGAAGTTAAAATACCTCATCCAGCAAAATTTTCGCCGAATGATAAGTATATTGAGTATAGAGTAGCTTTGAAGGAGGGGGTTTAAATGAAACGAACGATGATTAAGGAGAAAGAGGATGTTAAGTTAAAGAACTCCATATTAATAGAAGGATTGCCAGGTCTAGGCATGGTTGGAAAAATTGCTATACAATACCTTGTGAAACAATTGAAAGCGAAGAAATTCGCTTATTTATATTCTCCGCACTTTCCTTATTACGTATTAGTAAATAAGAAGGGCGGAGTAAGGTTGTTGCATGGCTTTCTTTACTATTGGAAGAATGAATTAGGAGCGAACGATTTGATATTGCTCACTGGCGATGGTCAAGCTCAAACGATAGAGGGTCAATACGAAGTTGCATATCGTCTGTTGGACTTCGCTAAAGGGAAGGGTTCAAGCTTAGTGGTGACGTTAGGGGGGTACGTAGAGGAATCCGAGGGCGCCCCTAAGGTCTTAATAGCATCCACAAGTCGGGAGTTATTAGAGAAGGCCGTGAAGGCTGGCGTTGCAATAAGCCCCCCCGGTAATCCAATCGTTGGGATGGCCGGCCTCCTAGTCGGCATGGCCCCCTTCAAGGGGATGGAGGCCCTTTGCTTGCTCGGCAGGACGAAGGGCTACGTGCCGGATCCGAAGGCGGCGAAGGAAGTGCTCGAAGCGCTTTGTAAGCTCTTAAGCTTAAGGGTCGACTTATCGAAGATGGACGTTGAGATCGAAAGAGCCGAAAGGATGTTAGATCGGATGAAGCAAATAGCGTACAAGCGAGAGCTTTACTTAGAACGAATGAAACGAGAGGAAAGGGTTAAGATGAGTTATATCAGCTGAATGATGCGCGGAGCATCACCCTCCTTTTTAAAGGATTAGAGGGAAGGACGAGCTGATGCGCCATCGTCGAATGCCCCGCTCATCACTCTAAACGAACTACGTGCGATCGACGTTCTCTTCCATCTCCTTCGCTAACCTTAAGAGCTTCTCAACCGATCCTTCTACGTCCTTAGATTGGGTGACGTACCTTCCGACGATTATTATGTCGGCTCCCTTTTTTAAGGCCTCCGAGGCCGTTTCCGGTACGATGCCGCCAGCGATAGCAACGAGGGGCCCCTTGCCCTTAAACGCTTCTTTGACCTTCGGTATTAACTCTAAGTTAAGAGCTCTTCCCGTTTCCACGTCGATGGCTCGATGGATTACGACGACATCCGGCAGCTCCTCTAGCTCCGTTAACTTCCTCAACGGGTCGTCGACGTACATCATGTCGATGAAAGCGTAAACCCCGAGCCTCCTAGCCTCATGTACAAAGCTGTTCAACGTCTCTACGCTTGCCAAACCTGAGGCTACGACGGCGTCGGCCTTCTCTTCGTAAGCTATATCCACCTCGACCTTTCCTACGTCTAAGGTCTTCAGATCCGCTACTATGAACGCATCCTTTACGATCTCGCGTAGCTCACGAACGACCTTAACGCCGTACTTCTTAAGAAGAGGCGTGCCAACCTCAAGGATTATGCGATCGCTCCTCGGGATCTGCCGTATTATATTCCTAACTACCTCTAGGCTAGGGATGTCAAGGGCTATCTGAAAGTACGGCGGCCTTTGAAGTCTGAAGCTTGGAATTAAGCTCACCTCAGAAATATCGTTAGCGTTTGCCTCCATTACTGCGCTTTTAACGTTGGAATTAACTTTTGCGCTATTAACTTAATGGCATCGACCTTCCTCGGCCCGATCGGCGATCCTATTACGATTTGTGTTACGCCAGCTTTCGTTAAGTCCATGAGCTTTGATAGACATTCCTCAGGCGTCCCAGATATGGAGAACGACGATATCATATCGTCCGTCACTAAGGAGAACGCCCTTGTGAAATCGCCTTTAGCTACGGCCTCCTTAACTTCGTTCGCCTCATCCTCGCTTATCTTGTGCCTCTTTAACACCTCAATGGGGCATCCAGCGATGATGAACGCTACGACCTCGCTAGCCTTCTCCTTCGCCTTCCTTCCATCTACGTCTATCGAGAAGCACGTGTAAGCCGCTACGTCAACGTCGGCCACATTCCTCCCGATGGAGCTAGTTCCTTTAGAAATATGCCCAACGGCCACCCTCAAGTCATCGGGATGGGAGGCGTTAACTAGCACGCCATCGCCTATTTTGCCAGCTAGCTCCAACATCCTCGGGCCTTGAGCCCCTACGTAAATGGGAATCCTTCCGACCTTGAAGTTTAACTTAGCCCCCTTGAAGGAGAATACATCGCCAGTTAGGTCGACTGCCTCGCTGCGCCAAAGCCTCCTTATGGTTTCGACGCTTTCCCTTACGGCGGCGAGGGGCCTCTCCATGGGCACGTTCAATGATGTTAACGTGATCCTATCGCCAGGGCCTATGCCTAAAACGGCCCTGCCGTTTGAGAGCTCGTTTAAAGTGGCTACGGCCGAAGCCGTCCAAGCTGGGTTGATGACGTAGGGGTTCGTAACGCCTGGGCCTAACATGGCTCTATCGGTCGAAAGAGCGATAGCGGTAAGGCTCACGTAGACGTTACGGTTGTTATAATGATCCGTCACCCATATGTAATCGAAGCCTACGTCCTCCGCTAACTTGGCCCATTCGACGATCCTTTGAACGTTGACGTAAGGGACGAACTCTATGCCAAGCTTCATCGTTCCATTTGTAAGACCCTCCTAGGAATTATAAGGATTTACGTTTGACGTAGCCAGAAAGCTCCCGAATTCAGCCGCGTAGATTAATGGCGTAACGCTTAGGCGCGTCATAGGCTTTCTTCCCGTCGGCAGCTAAGGGATGCGGCTTAACGTTAGGGTGGAAACAAGGTTCGCGCCCTATGAGGGTGCCGATAATCCCAAGTCCCTCTTGGAGGGATAGGGATAACGGGGCGATGGCACGCCCTTCGCTCCGAAGGTATGCCATGAAGCATCGCCAGGGGCGAGAATCTCCCGACTTCAGTCGTGGAGAGCGTCAAGCGCTACGGATGAGGTACGTCAAGCTCACGTCTTAAGGCTGGCAAACGTTTTAAGGCACCTCACCTTGAACGACTTAGCTAAGCTCGTCGGCGGGAGATAAACGGTTGAAGGCCAAAAACGGCCGTAGCATCTTAGTACTCTTGCTCACCTTCACGATAGCTATTTCCCTAACCATTAACTCTTTGACTATTGAAGTTTCAGCTCTCACTTTAACTCATGGCTTATATTATTATGAATTTATCATAAACGAAGATGGATTTACAAACGTTACGATAACCTACGAGAGCTCTAGAGCTTATGAAGCATCATGGGTATTCATCCCTAAGTTCTTAAATTGGAGTTACGAAGTCCTATCCGGATGCATACTTCATCATGAAATCATCGAGACAGAAGACCTCTTAGGGGAGAAGTACTACTTCTATCAAGCATTTAGATTCTCATACAAATCAAACGGCTCCTTCAAGATGGTCGTTCGATTTGAGATGAAAGATGGAGCTTTAATAATCGAGCCCAGAGGGATGTTTTACTCGCCTCAAATCGGCTTCCATTGGGGTGATCGAGGGAGGGCTAAAGTCCTCTTACCTCATAACAGCGCCTTAGTTAAAGCGACCGCCGTCGGGCGTGGCGGCGTCTACGGGCCGATTGAAGAGGCGACGAATTACGTTACGTTTAATCTTTACGAGAACTTAATTAGATTGCAAGTCGAGTTTAAGACGGATATAGCGCCT
>WUQV01000211.1 GCA_009889585.1 Candidatus Bathyarchaeota archaeon
ATGGGTTTGTCTTAACACTCGATTCCAAGCCTCAATATAAGATGGATGATAAACTTCATCCCAAACGTTAGGACATGAGATGCCATGATTATAATGCCACCTTTCTTAAGCATTAATTCGACAGGCATTAACAAGTATATGGGGCTCATGATAATGACGTTAAGAATAGGATTAGTTTCAGAAAATGTAGCATAAGGCATCCACTTCGGTAGCTCATATAAAAGTACATCAGATTGCTCCAACTCAGAGAAATCTAAAAGAACTTGCTCGTTTAAGCTTCTAATGATTTATTCCTCGTTAAAAACAACGGCTCCAGCGAAAACAGCTGCTACATCCATTTTATCGTTACAAACGGTTTCAATTTTAAAATCCATTTCCCCAAGGACTCTTCAAGTTTTTCCTCCATCTCATTAAGCGAACTATGCATGGATCCCTAGTAGGATCGATTCTATACCCAAGAAGGACTTCCATTAATTGCCTTGATTCATGATTATATCGTATGCTTCTATACGCGCTAAGCCCCCCACTACCATTAAATAGGTTAGACATAAAGTTAACATAGATGAATAAATAAGGGTCAATCACAAGCCTATTTACTTCAACTTCATAGCCGCCCTTCGTCTTCCCTAAGTAGACAAGGTTTTCCCTACCCTCAGCATCATGGCAAAGGAGCCTAAAACCGAATTCATTAACGATAGATCGCCCTATCGTAAGGCTGAGTTCGCGCTTCGCCCACTTCCTATGAAAACGTTTCCACATAGTAACTTAACATTTCCCTTTGGAACTCCTGCCTTCTTCAGCTCCTCTAATACTAAAAGCAAACGATCTCCCTGAACCTAGGCGTATCTCCGCATGGAACGCAGGGATCATCAAAAGCTATCGTAACCTTTTATTCGGCTTTACGAGCTCTGATATCGTTTCCATCCCGATCGGGCAGGAAAGCGCTTCTTTAACAGCGTTTTCTACATCTTTTACGGAGGGTAGCCGTGGTAGGAATGATACATCGAGCACTTTCGTTCTTTCTAGGAGTTCAACGGGAGGAGCTCGTTCCAATATCTAATATTTTCTATCGGGGACCAGCCCCTAAGACGATTAGTTTTTACCTATTTCTTAACCGTTCGGATATAAATATACCTAAGGGCTTGAAATCAAGCAAAACGCTTTTATAATAAAAGCCATATAACAATTTCGGGAGTGAAATGGAGAAACTTAAGTTTCCTAGCGAGGAATGGATCAAGGCCTTCAAGGAGGAGGTCAACAGGAACAAAGCTTACGAAGAGGCGGCAAAGGATTGGGAGGGCGATTTTCTATTCATCGCGACTCCAGACGAAGGATTGGAAAAGGAAGTGGTTTTCTACGTGGACCTTTGGCATGGAAAGTGCCGCGATGCTTACGTAGTTCCAAGTAGGGATGCGAAAAAGGCAGAATTCATTTACGAAGGACCCTATTCAAATTGGAAGAAGTTGATAATGGGTGAAATAGATCCTATACGAGGCTTGTTGATGCGTAAGTTCAAGTTAACTGGAAGCATGATGAAGATTATGAGGTATACTAAAGCTGCATCGGAGTTAGTGAAGACGGCGCAAAAAATCCCAACGGAATTCATTTAAATCCCTTTAAGGCCTTTTTGGGAAACATATGTGGGAGTTTACTACACCGAGAACTATAGTGATGGGCGAGGGCGCCCTAGAATATTTAAAGGAAGTTGAGGGAAAACGAGCGCTTATCGTTACGGATAAGGTGATACGTGGACTGGGTTTTGTAGAAAAGGTGGCAAAGCACCTTAAGGAGGCGGGAATGGACGTTAAGGTCTTTGATGATGTTGAGCCTGAGCACTCTATTGAAATAGTGGAAAGGGGGGCAGAATTAGCTAGAGAATATGGCCCAGATTGGTTTGTTGCCTTAGGTGGAGGTAGTTGCATAGATGCAGCTAAGGCTATATGGGTTCTGTATGAACGTCCAGATATCAGAGTAGGCGAGATCAGCCCGCTTATTAAACTTGGACTGAGGAAAAAAGCTAAGCTTATCTCTATCCCAACGACTAGTGGAACGGGTTCGGAAGTATCATGGGCAGTAGTAATCACTAATACTGAGGAAATGAGGAAAATGGAACTTGCCTCTAAGGAGGTAGTTGCCGATATATCCATAATTGATCCCGAACTTCCGCTTTCCATGCCTCCTAAGCTAACAGCGGACACAGGTATAGACGCGTTAGCCAATGCGATGGAGGCTTATGTTTCACAGTGGAGAAATGAGTTCTCTGACGCCTTAGCGATAGGAGCTATAAAGATTATTTTCGAATATCTTTCGAGGGTGTATAAGAACCCTGAGGATAAGGAAGCTAGGGAGAAGATGCATTACGCAGCCACTATGGCTGGCCTTGCTTTTAGCAATTCGCAAATAGGCGTCGCACATGCTCTAGGTCATTCCTTGGGAGCTATCTTTAAAATCCCACATGGTCGAACTGTGGCGGTTTTTCTTCCGTATACCATAAGGTATAACGCCAAAGAAGCAATGGATAGATATGCTACTATCGCGGGAGCGATTAACATTAAATCAGAAACGGATCAACAAGCGGTAGATGGATTAATCGAAGCCGTGAGAAAGCTTTTGCGAGAACTAGATGAACCAACCTCTGTTCAAGAGATGGGAATAAGCTGGGAAGATTATCAGAGTAAATTAAACGACTTAGTGGAAAGGGCGATAGCATCAACTGGCACTATTGCAAATCCACGAGTTCCAACGGCGGAAGAGTACAGGAAACTCTTCATTTATGCATTCAAGGGAGAAGAAGTAGACTTTTAACTATAGAGAAAATCCAAAAAGGCAAATTAAACTTACTCCTAGGAACTTATTCTTCCTATCTTAGCTATCTCTTCTTCCCTAAGTTTCCTCTTAAAGATCTTCTCGGTTACCGTTAATGGTAAGTCCTTCCTGAACTCAATGAACTTCGGTACGGCGTATGGCGGGAGTTTTTCTTTACAGTACTCGATTATGTCATCAACTGTCACCTTGCCTTCATACTCCTCCTTCAACTCTACGAAAGCCTTTATCCTTTCGCTACCCGGGCGCTCCGGATCTGGAACTCCGATGACTCCAGCTATTTTGACGGCTGGATGCTCGAATAAGATATCATCAACTAACCTCGAGTAAACTTTGTACCCAGACACGTTGATCATATCCTTAATACGATCGATGACGTAGAAGTAACCATCATCATCCATTCTTGCGATATCGCCTGTGGCTAGCCAACCGTCCTTCAAGCCGCTTCCAGGGATCGGCCAATAGCCTTTCATCACCTGAGGGCCTCGAACGTATAATTCGCCGACTTCACCGAATGGGACTTCCTCGCCTGTTTCCGGATCCATTATTTTAACCTCCGTATCGGGTATTGGAACACCGATGGATGCCCTTTTTACGCTCGCCATAAACCCAGTGATCTTTGAAAAGGCTGATAGATTTATATGGGTCACGGAAGTCGCCTCCGTTAAGCCGTATCCCTCCCCTATTGGTACGCCTATTTTCTTCTCAAATCCTTCTGCAACGTTTAGAGGAAGGGCGGCTGCACCTGAGTAGCAAAAAATCGGCATTTTTTCGATGTCGGCGGACAATAGCCGCATGTATTGTGTGGGGACGCCTACGACCATGAAGGGACGATATTCTTTCATCATTTGTACGATTGTATCGGTGTTTCTAGGGTCTAGAACTAAGAGCATGCGGAGGGCCCAGGAAATAGCGGCATGCATAACCCAATGTCCATATGCATGAAAAGTAGGAACGCATATTAAAACGGAGGCCTTTCCTTTAACTCCTACAGATAATGGTTTCATAAACCAGTGTAATGTTTGAATTATATTAGAGGTTATATTGTAATGAGTTAACATTACACCTTTAGGTATGCCTGTTGTTCCTCCAGTGAAAGGCACTTCTGCTACATCTTCCATTGGATTTATTTCAACATAAGGGGGATTGGGATCATATTTTGCTATTAAGGTCCTTAAATTATAGGCATTGGAAACATCCTTCAGTTTAGGTTCATTTGCGGAGTAGTCTTCAATTGATGTAATAATTATATTCCTAATTTTCGTCTTATCTTTTATTCGATTAATACGGCTGAGGAGCCTATCTAAGCATATTACTGTCTCAGCCCCAGATTCACCGATTTCATATCGTAAATCTGCTTCTCCATGTAATATACTGCATGGAACATGTATGGCTCCTGCTTTTAATATTGCATGATCGCTTATGATGAACTGTGGGCTGGTTGGAAGAATTGTTGCAACTCTATCCCCCTTTTTCACTCCTAAATCAGCAAGAGCTGTTGCAAGCTTATCTACATGAAGTTTTAAATTCTTATAAGTTATCTTATTCCCTAAGTAAATACATGCGATGTTCTCTGGGTAATTAGCAGCTGCATCATCTAAGAACTTGTAGAGAGGTATCTTGGGATAAGGCTCTTTAGTTTTATCAAGTTTAAAAGGCCCTACGAAATAGCTTTTCAGCCAAGGTTTATCTGCATACGTGAGCTTTTGATTCAAAATGCTCACCAAGCTTCGCGATAATTATATTAATTTTAGGTTTAAAGCTTTAATTAATCGATTTTTTGGATTAATTCTTCTAATCCAAGTTCTTTAAGTTTCTCAGGAGTCGGCTTTCCGGTTTTCTTATCCCATCCCCTAAGCTCATAATAAGCATCCAAAAGCGGATCTAAATTTATGACATGTCCTTTAGCTGGACCCTCTGGTAATGGTTCTTCAAGTAAACGCCTTGGAAGAGTATCATGAGCTCTAGTCATCCCTTCTCTTACGTTAAAGGCTCTTTCAATGTTGTATATTCTTTCGCCGGTTTTTCTAAAAGCGTTTTCATCGAAATCCTTCCATCCGGTTACCGTTGATATCATTGTCGCCCAATGGTCAGCTGGTAAAATCAACCCGATGAATTTACACATCCCTGCGGAATCGAAAACGGCAAAGGCGTCCTCCATATCCTTTACGATTTTTGCCAACCTTGGGTCTTCCGAAAAGGGGTCGAATGGTTCCCTATCCTCCTCCCTAAGGATGGGAATGGGTATCCCAAGGAACGTTGGAGCTTGAACGTAGGCCGTTATATGGCATCCTCCTCTATTCGCAGTGGCGAACGCTAAGCCGGTGATTTTAGCAGCCCTAGGATCATAATATGGAAGCTCTAATCCCTTAGTATGCATTGCAAATCTCTCACTTCCTTTACCCAACCTCTCTGAAGCGATTTTCACCCCTTCGGCGAGCAAATTTCCAATACCCTCCCTTTTAGCTATTTTATGTACAAGTGTAATTAATACATCAGGATTACCAAATCTAAGCTCTAATCCATCCGTATCCAATTTAGTTAATATTCCCTTCTCATAACATTCCATAGCAAAGGCTATTGTGCTTCCAGTAGAAATTACATCAAGACCATAATCATTTGAAAGATAATGTGCAAATGCAATAGCCTCTAAATTATCAATTCCACATCCAGAACCAAATGCTCCAATGGATTCATATTCAGGGCCCTCACCCTTACTAACATAAGGGCCAGCTTTAATCTCTGTTACCCTTCCACAACTAATCGGACAAGCGAAACAAGCTTTTCTATCTACTAGAATGTTGTCAACGATAGCAGGTCCGTTTATCTTCCCCACGCTAGGAAAAACGCCAGTTTGCCAGTTCCTAGTTGGAAGCCCACCGCGAATCTCAACCAAATCGATAACAACGGCTGTTCCATATGTTTCAAGGCTCATCTTTATGAAGCTTTCATTAACTAGCTCCACCGACTTCCTAACTATTTTATGAAATTCATCTTCATCTGCAATTTCCACCTTCCTAGATCCTCTAGATGCAATGGCCTTTAGGCGCTTCGAACCCATTACAGCGCCCATACCGCATCTTCCAGCAGCCCTATGAAGATCGTTTATAATAGCAGCATACCTAACTAGATTCTCACCAGCTGAGCCTATGCATGCAACGTTAAATTTCTTGTCTCCCAATTCTTCTTTTATCATACTTGTAGTCTCAAAGACACCTCTTCCCCATAAGTGTTCAGCATCCCTAAGCTCTGCCTTTCCATCGTCGGTGACGAGGTAAACCGGCTTGGGTGATATGCCTTGAAATATGACTCCGTCAAAGCCTGATCTTTTGAAGTCCACTCCCCAATAACCAGCGGAGTTCGCTTGCCCCCAAAAACCTGTGAGTGGGGATTTGGCGATTACGCTGTATCTTCCACCGCTTGGAGAAGTCGTCCCCGTCAAAGGTCCTGTCATGAAGATTAGCTCATTTTCCGGCCCTAGCGGGTCCACTCCCTTTCTAACATCGTCGAAGAGGTATTTGGTCGCCAGTCCGCTCCCGCCTAAGAACATTTTAAGGGCTTTTTCATCAGGAAATTCTTCCGTTATCTTTTGTTTCGACAAGTCGACCCTCAAGATCTTACCCATGTATCCATTACCCATATTGAACGACACCGACCAATGTCTAAAGGTTCACAGCCTTATTAGCCTTCGTGTAGTTTCAAAGAAATAAGGGATAATGGGCTATACTATTCAGGATTTCCCACGAGCGTAAACCTTACTAACTATTAACGATGTAATTAACGCTATTACTGAAGTGATTGCGAATAGCAGAGACATGAAGGTATTTTGCACTAACATAAGGTAATAGACAAAGGCATCGCCCCATGAGAGCCCCTCAGGAAAATACCAATCTAATACGTAATTCCATTTCACATAATAGATAGAGGCATAAATCAAGTTAACGACGGCCACAAGTATTAGCCCTATTAAGGCTGCTAAGACCGTCTTAATACGTCGATTTTCCTTCCTTAGGATCCAGTCGGACGTAAGGCCTATTATGATACCAGCTACGATCAATCCGATGATTGTGAATTGCATCGTTCCACTTTCAAAATCCTTCACGGCTTGAAAGACGCTAACGCTGAAGTACCAACCGTTAACGAAGAAGGCCGTCCAAAAACCAGCCAGATAGCCAACTGTGCAAGTAATTGCAGCTAAAGGTATTCTCCAATTTATCCTTCTTCGAAAGATGAAGACGGTAATAGCTAATGGCGTTAATGTTGCAGCATAGATAAGTATTACAGTCCGTTGCCTTAAGGAAACCTCTTTTGAATGTCTTTCATTCCTAACTTTTGTAATGAAATCTTCACAATCTTCCTCTAGTTTTTCCGCCTTATTTAATGCCTCACTATAATTCCCATCAAGGAAAAGCTTCTTTACGCTTGTTAAGCTTCCAGATAACATCAAAATTTTCTCTTCATATGCCTCCCTAAGGCCGAACTGTTCTGCAAACCAACGGAATTGCTCAAATTTTATTTCTGCAAGAGATATTTGATACGCTGCTTTTCTTTTTTCATCTACTTCAAAAGCATCAAATAGCACGTCACCGGTCAGGCCCGTAGGTAATCGGTAACCAAGGAAGAAACATACAGTTGCCACTATCTGGTCTTGAAATACCTCTTCATCTATCTCCATACGCTTAACGCCAGGGCCTCTCATGACCAAAAGGATGTGCAAAGCATCCTCCTCCCAGCCTCCATGATGGAATTTATCTGTGAAACCGTGATCACTCGTGACTATTAGGAGCGTTTCATTTATAATTCCAACCTCACTTAGGGCGTTAATGATTTTACCGATTTCTACATCTGCCTCCTTCATTTGCCGCCTATATTCATCGCTTAGAGCGCCGTATTTGTGACCAGCTCTATCGACATCGTATAGATGCACTAGAAGAAGTTTAGGCTTATGCTGCCGTATTATACTTACGGCATAATCTCCAATGATGCTATCCATGTTAAACATTTCACCTTCTATAGTTTTATTAACGATGATCCACTTGCCATAAAGGTTCATCCATTCCGGGCTTCCAGCCACGGCCGTTGTTTCATCCCTTTCCTTAACGATTTTGAAGATGTTGTCCACGCCAATGTCGCCATGAAGTTTTTGCCAGTTGCTCGTAACGCCCGCGATGCAAGGCCTTGCCCCGGTCCCGATGGCTGCGAAGCCGGGGAGGCTATAGGAAGGCGTGAAGCACCATGCATTATCAAACCATACGCCGCC
>WUQV01000212.1 GCA_009889585.1 Candidatus Bathyarchaeota archaeon
CCTTTTTAGAAATCCAAGTATACGTCGAGCAAGTATTCACGATGAGCTCTAACTCCTTAAAGTTCGATAGATCTAAGTTATAGACTCTTACCTTAGCATATGTATGGCCCATAAATTTGCCTAGCATAAGCTGGCGTTTCTGAGCTATAAAACTTTTATAGTTGAGAACTGTTAGAAGGACTGATCAGACCTTTGTATATAGCTCTACGCATTGAGCAACCACTATCTGCAATTATAGATTTAAATAGACTTAAGCAGTGATTTATAAATAGTAACTATAGAAGAGCTCTACGTATGAATGGAGACTTGAGCTTGATGTCTAAGGAATTCGCAGCACCATGAAGCCCTTCGAGCGAGCTTCGTCAAGATCTTCCCACTCTTCACAAAAATTTGACCCAATCGCATACGTCATTTGCACAAATCATCCCGGAGATCACAACGGCTTCTATCCCTCCACCTAGAAAGGTTGAGGCACCAACCAAATATAGTCCCTTTATCGGCGTCTTAAAGTAAGGTCTTTTTGCTCCGATTGACTAATCAAAAGCGTAAATGGGTGACATACAATTAAAAATTAAGTCGTAACTATTTTATTTATTTTCATTCTATTATCTGCCTCTATGAAAAATTGTGTATAACGTCTTAGTGTTTACGACTTCCGCGGAGCAGATCGAAGCAGATATAACCCTAGCGCAAACCCTCTGTTAGGCGATAGAGCGAGCAAGGGGCGTTTATCCCTTATCCCGCCTTCTGAGGTTCTAAGGTGATGAACAAACCTATGCCCATAAGAACCTCACCAACGGTGTCCAGCCCAATCTGAAATAGAGGCGGGTATTGCTCGGCAATAACTGCAAGCAACATTCCAATAGCTATTAATATGTTTCTTTTTCTGCCATGAAAAAAGCTGGAGACAGAACCAGATACGGTAATAAAAGCACCAGGAATGACGAGAAGAGCCCAAGAAGCTATGATGGCAGCTTGTCGCATATCAACAATCAAAAACATTCCGATGAGAACGCTATAAACGATCAATATATAAACCAGAAAGTACTTCGACCAAGATCCTTTGACCCTGATCTTGGGGAAAAGCTCGTACCCTCGAAACAGGAAAAGCATACCTACGCCAGAAAAAGCCATCATTGGCATGTGCAAAAGGGAAACAATCTTTTCAGCAATTGGAGTTAACCCATATGTAAATTGAAGAAACAAACCAAGCTCAAAGGCACTCCAGAGAATTAAGAAAATCATCCACATGAAATGGTGAATCTTTTTATGCTGAACATATTTCCAGCCAAGCAGAATAGCCAAGAAGGAACCTGCAATAGCTTCTATGAGAGCGAAATATTCTGTGTTCATTTTCTAACTTCACCTTCGTAAAAACTGTCGCCTAGAATTAAGCGCATCCAACATAGCGTCATCTCATTAATTGTGAACTCTTTCTCTACTTTGAATCCCTCTTTTAAGTATAGACTAAAAGCAGGTGCATCACGATTGGTCCAGAGCATTATTCCCTTATATCCTTCGTTCCTTGCCTTTTCATAAAGGAAGCGTAGCATCTTGCGTCCAAAACCCATTCTTTGATGCGTCGGCATCGTTCCAATAATCATGAGTTCCAGATGCTGTTCTTTGTATTTCGGCTTTTCTTTGTGGAGTCCTTTAAAGGAAGCTCTAAGCTTCTTTGCTTTAGATCGTCCCAATATACGTGGTATGGAAATGTTAAACAGAATCATCATGGAAAAGATGAACCTTATTAGCACCAATATGGAAGGCTTGGTTAAAGAGCTTACGGAGATGGAAGCACAGACAAGCTCGCCATTTCTCCGAATTCCGTATAGCCAAGAGCCTTTTATCCCTACACCATAATCAAGCAAAGCCTTCAAAAGTTTCCTTTCTAACTCTGGATGGAACTTAAATACGGAGAAAAATGGGTAATTTCTGAAGGCCTCGGTAAACAGTTTAAGTAATTCTTGTTTATTTGAGGCTTTCAATTGCTCAACTTCCTGATCCATAATATCTTCGCTATTCATTGATTTTTCTTTCCAAGATTTGCTGTTTCAGATTTATTACTCATTTTCTAACTTCCCAACCGCATATGTCGTTGGCGCAAATAGTTCCTGAGATTACAACTGCCTCGATCCCTCCGCCTGGAAAGGTTGAAGCACCAACTAAATACAAACCTTTTATTGGAGTTTTAAAATAAGGTCTTTTAGTTCCAATCGATTGATCGAAGGCATAAATCGCTCCTTCTGGCATCGATGTGTACCTCTCTAATGTTTTCGGAGTTGCCGCATCTCGAACTACTATGTGTTTACTTAGATTTGGAATGACCTCCTCGGCTTTTTCGATTAACCTTTTGGCAAACTCTTCCTTCTTTTGCAAATACTCATTTGTTCCCCTTTCTGGAAAATCGTAATAATTGGCAAAGGTTATCAACGTAATGCTTGCTTTGCCCTCTGGAGCTAGATTTGGATCAGCATTTGAATTAATAACGATTTCATAACCCTCATCAAGATTTTTTATGAGAGTTGGATAGTTAGATAAATTCATGTTTACGCCTAGGAATACCATAAAGCAGGAAGGGGACATTCTTAATCCCTTTACGTACTCTATGAATTCCCTACTCAGTTTGTCCTCTCCAACAAGTCCTAAGAACGTGGTCTTGGCATTTGCGTTGGACACTACGATGGAACTTCTGAATATTTTGTCCCCAACCTTCACCCCCTTAACTTCTCCTTTTTCCGTCAATATTTTATCGACTTTATGTTTGACTAAGACTTTGCCACTGTGACTTTCAATGTATTCCCTTAGACTATTCGCAAACTTCTGCGCCCCTCCTTTCATGAAATAACCTCCATGTAAGTAATAAGAAATGCATGCCACAAGCGCACCAACCGCTGGAGTTTTCTCGGGTTCTGTTCCCACGTAAGCCAATAAAGCGGAGAGTAAAACTTTCAAATCCTTGCTTTTGAAGTGTTCATCAAGCTCTTGTTGAAAGGTTTTATTAAGCCAACTGTAAAAGTAAGGATGCTCCTTCGGATAGTCCAAGAGCTTCCTCTTCCCAAAGACTTTTACTATCAATTCAGCAGGCAAAGGAGTGCCATAAATTTCAGCATCTTTATAACATTCTGCATAGGCTTTTTTAGCCTCATCAAAGAAGGCTGATATCTCCTCCTTTTCGTCTGGAAACATCTTAGAGAAGAGTTTCACGAATCCATCTAAATCGGCAGGCATATCGATCTCATCTCCCTTAAAGATGTACCTTACCGTGTTCCTCACGAACAGCTCCTCTTTTTTAAGCTCGAGTTCTTTAAGGAGGTAATTGACAGGTCCTTTTTCCCATAGTCCGCTCACATCCTCGACTCCAGAATTGAAAACGAAGTCCCCTCTTCTAAAGGATGAGCAATAACCACCAACTTGGTAATGTTGCTCTAAAACTAAAACCTTGTAGCCCCTCTTCGAAAGCAAAGCGCCACAAGTTAAACCTCCTATTCCAGAGCCAACGATGATTACATCGTACTCATTTTCTCCCTTAAGCTTTCGAGGATCAACTTTGACTCTCCAGTCATATTTCTTAAATTCTCTTGAGCTGAAGTAAGCAAGCGCTTCTGAGGGAAGTATCTTCGAGAAAGCTACGCCAAGGGCGATTAAAGTATTTGAAAGTATTATTGTAAAGAGCATCTTGAAGAGCAAAAATATAGCAGCGTTTAACAGAAAGATCGCTGCCCATACTACTGTGATTACATTGTTAATCGTCAAGAATAACTTATCCTTCCAGTAAACTTCTGGGTAATCCCTTTTGGAAACTTGGAATGTGAAAGGTTGTTTAATGGCTAGGGAAAGTAGCGCCATGGTAAAGAGGGCGAGATAGCCTAAGAAGCCGCTATTATCCACGAACACGTTAGAGCTGAAGATAAACGTGCAAACCGTAGCCATGCTGAAGTAGAGAGCAGAGGTCAGATCGATTAAACTGAGATCTTTCTTACGGATTTGAGGAATTAGAAGAAACAAAGAAATCGCGAGAGGAATGGCAACTCCCAACCTGATTCCCATTCCACACAACGTCCAGTAGATTATCCATGGAACAAAGGAGGCGAGTATACGAAGCATGCCTGGTATTTTCATTTTTATCACCAGATAACTGGAATTATGAAGGCAAATATGAAGAGGAATATAAGGAAGTTGTTAAAAGCATGAATTATTGTGCCAGAGAGTATCGAGTCTGCTTTCTGAATTGCCCAGCCGTAGATGATGCCAGCCAATGTAATGGTTGGCATCATCGTAATAATCAAGGCAGGGTCGAAGGGATTAAGCCCAAAATGCGTTAAGTGGATGAACCCAAAAAGAAATCCTTGAAATAAATTAGCAGAGAAGGCTGAGAGCCTATATTCAAATGACTTTAAAAGAAGCCCTCTAAAGAAGAGTTCCTCAGCAATAGGGCTGATAGTGACAGCTGTTAAAACTACCAAGGGAAACAATTGCCATGCGTTATGCTTGGTTATTCCGAATTGCGTGATTATTGGTTTTAATGTCATAACAAACCAATTGGAAGTGCTGAAGCCTAAAAGCAGATAAAGAAGAATCCACGTGCTCAAGAACCATGCAGATATTAACACGAGACCCTTTAAGATGTAGATGCGATTGGCAGGTCTCCGCAGTCTTATCTCATGGTAATGTTGCTTTCTAACTAAAATAAGTGTGATTATGACATAAAGGATCATCGTCCAGAAAATAGGCTCAAATGTGTTAAGGGGGACTGCAGTAAACCTAACTATAGATGTGAGAGTGAATAAAAATAATGCGATTTTCCAATTTTGGTGAGCTGTTCTCTTCAGTAAATTTTTAAAAAGTTTGTCTTCATATTTCGTCATCATTTCCTTACCTTCTTTGATCATAGGGCGATGGCATATAAATCTTACGAAAATGTCCATACGTTTTCCGGCGACCTAGAGTTAACTTTGACACCATGACTGCTCATCAACCTGCCCTCACTCTTACTATCAAGGGTACGAACGCGGCCCTTTCAACGTCCACCAGGCCCTTATCGGTTATCCTCAGCTTTGGGATGACGGCCAACGTTAAGAAGGATAGGTACATGAACGACGGCCTCTCGGTAGACGTGGAAGACGCTCCTCAGCCTATGTTCGACGGCCTCGTGAAGGAGGGAATCACAACCTCTTATTCGTCTAAGGCGTAAATGACTATCTTCCGTCATTTAGCTCAGCCCTCTTAGAGAATCGTTGCAAACGGATTTTGACGTCTAAGTTAAGGCCACACTTCTTCAGTCATTCCGCCCTTACCCCTAAGGGCTTCCTTCGCTCGTAAAAAATAGCCCTTCGACCTAAGTCACTTCGATCTTCGTAGGCGCCTTCTTCTTCGGGGCTATTACCTTAAGCAACCCGTTCTCATACTTCGCCCTTACGTCGTCAGGATCTACCTCTTCGCTAAAATTGACATCGACTTCGTAAACTTCCGGAGCCCAAGGCAACCTCTCCTTAGGCTTCGCTTTAACGTAAAGGGCGGTTGGAGAGACGTACGCCTCGATTTCGTTTCTTTCGACGCCTGGGAGCTCCACCGTAATTACGTACTCCCGTATCTTATCGTCAATGTGATAACGAGCCCATGTCGGACGAGCTATAACAGCCTTAAGCAAGCTCACGTCAGGCGCGCATATCATTTTAACCCCTGGTGCATTTAACGCGAAGTATACCGCGCGATCCCGGGTCTTATGATGCGAGCTAGAGCACATATGTACGAGCTCGTACAAGTAAGGTACGAGCAAGTATATAAGCGTTTCGCCGTTTCACTCGATTATTACTTTCTTCCACTCCTTTAGCCGACCTTCCACCCGTTTGAGCTCCGACTCTAAGAACTCCTTATACGTTAAAAGCTCCTTGACGCCTTCTCGTTCCTCTTCGATAACGATAGGGCCCAGCCTAAAGGAGAGGAACGATAAATATCGGGCGAGGGATTCGACGGTTTCCTTCATCCTTAAGGGAAGTCGTTCGACCGCTTCGATTCCCTTTTCGGTAAGCCTCCAAAGAATTTCGTCCTCCTCGATGAAGCGCTCGACGTAACCCCTTCGCTCTAATTCTGCGAGCGCGGAGTAAACAGAGCTCCTCGCCGGAAAGCCTGCCTGCCCCATCAATTTAAGCAGCTGCGAAGCGCTCTTCGCCCCCTCTTTAAGGCTTAAAAGCACGGCCGCTTGAACCGGGTTAAGCCTGCTTCGCTTAGCCGCTAGCTCCGCTTGATGCACGCTTCCTTTGAAATCGGCGAAGGCTAAATACCTTACGAGCGCCTTATCGAGGGCCGACTAGCGTATTCGAGCGAAGAGCTTCTCCATGGCCTCTTTTTCCTTTTTAATTGCTGAAGTAAGGCGTACGGACTACGTCAGGCTTTAACCTTACGCGTTTTCAACATTTCAACGATAACGTCGATCAACTTCCTCGCGACGTCGCGCTTTAAGGTCAGCGGGATGTGAATTACGTTCTTCATCTTATCGACTATGAAGACCTCGTTCGTATCCGTTCCGAACCCAACCCCTTTCCTTCCGACATCGTTAGCGACAACTAAATCCGCTCCTACTTCTAGGAGCAACTTATGTGCGCTTTCGATCAGCTCTTCATTCGATAAGTTGTACTCGGCTCGAAAGGCGACAAGGAAAACCTCCGGTGAGACCTCCTTAACGGCCTTTACGACCTTAGGAGCTGGCTTAAGCTTTAGCGTTAATAAGGGTAGCTCACGCGTAGGCACTTTGTAAACGTAAGGCTCCTCGGGCGTCCAATCGGCGGCTGCCGCAGCAGCTATTACGACATCATACCTCGTCGACTTCAACTCGGAGACCACGGCCTCGTACATACGTTCAGTCGTCTCGACGGACAATACCTTAGCCCGTTGAGGCGGAGGAGCCCTCCCGAGCCCGTACACTAACGTCACGTCCGCCCCTCGTCTTAAGGCCTCCTCAGCGATCGAAACGCCCATCTTCCCCGAGCTCTTGTTCGTAATGACCCTAATGGGGTCGATGTATTCAACCGTCGGACCGGCTGTTATCAAAACCCTCAAGCCGAGGAGGTCCCGTTGAATTGTAAGCCTCCGTATCACGGCTTCGACTATCTCCTTCGCCTCAGCTATCTTCGCCTTGCCTTCCTCGACCCTCGGGCCTACGATTTCAACGTCGATGGCTTGAAGCTTCCTCAAGTTCTCCGTTACGATCGGATGGCGGTACATGGACTCGTGCGTAGCCGGCACGATGACGATGGGCAAGCCAGCGCCTATTGCAGCTGAAACGACCGATGTCACGGGCGTATCGTCTATGCCGCACGCGATCTTGCTTATGGTGTTCGCCGTAGCTGGCGCAACGAGCACTAAATCGGCCTTGTTGGCGTACTCGCTGACGAAAGCTACGTGCTCGACCTTTCCCGTCAGCTCCGTTACGACAGGGTTGCCGGTCGCCCACTCGAGGAGGTACGGATGGACGATCTTCTGCGCCATTTGCGACATCACGACGAAAACTTCGGCCCCATGGCGCATTAACTCCCTAGCTACGTCAACGCATCGAACGGCTGCAACGCTACCAGTTACGCAAAGGACGACGCGCTTTCCCTTCAGCTCATCGCCCTTCGTCCCTACGATATCCTTCGAAGGATGAGCTTTCATGGATGGTCGCCCCTTTAAGCCCTCCTAAAGCTCAAGGGCAACTCCCTTCGCAGCTAGCTCCAAAAGCCTATTGTTGATCAAGCGAAGTGCTTCAGCTAAGTTCCTTCGATTATCGAACTCAAACGATATCCTTCGAAGCTCCTCATAGCTCGATCCCTTGAGCTTCTTGACAGCTTTAACGAGCTTTGGCATAGCTCTCACGACGTTGTCGACGATCGTTATGGAGGCAGACCTCGCCGTCCTCGATAGGGGGTTTAAGTCAATAGCTATCACAGTCTTGCCCATTTTCGCAAGGGCTTCAGCTCTATCGCCGTCTTCCAATGGTATTAAGACCGCGTCAGCGATGAAGATCCCGCGCGGATCCACCCTCCTTCGTTCGCTTAACACCCCAGGTATGCTAGCTGAGGCCGCGTCGCCAACGCCTAAGACCTCTTTAACGCCAGCCTCCTTAAGCAACCTTTCGATTGCAAGCTCCCTTTCGAACGACCTGTGAAAGAGGTTCACCTCTATCCTTGCGTTATTAAGCTCTAACCAAAGCTCTACGACCTCCTCAAGGGCTAACGCCGTCGTGTTCCCGTTCACGGAGATAACAGGCCTCTTAGCGATGAGCAACGTGGCGGCTGCCGCTTCGATGGCCTTTAAGGCAGGCTCCGTCGTCCGCTCCCCCAATAGGTAATCGAAGGCTTCGCCCCTTCCGTGAGCTATGAGGCCGGCTGCGACGACCACGCCCTCCTTAAAGTGCTTGATGAGCTTCCCCCTGATCCGAAGGGACTCAGCCCTCGGATGACCTGGTGGAACGTCAACGTATTCCATCGATCAACCTAGCCCCTTCGAAGTCGATACCGCAGACGAATAGCTCGGCCGTTGAAGCGTACTTACCGAACGTCTTAAGGGCCCTTTCGATTGAATCGCGTTCTACGATGGTGAAAACGGCCTCCCCGAACATCGGCATGCTACAGGTCAAGCCGGCTTCATCAGCCTCGATCAGAATCTTTCGAACTCTATCTGTGATTAGCCCGATGCGCTCAGCGAACCCTCGGGAGAGCCTTAGGAAGTTATCAACGCTTAAGTCGTTAAGGAACTCGTTAAGGAGCTTTCCGCCAGCCTCGTTCACGCGCCGACGGATCTCCAAATCGCTTAAGGCTCTTTTAGTAGAGAGAGGTCCGAAGCTTAAGGATACGACCGCGTAACTTTCATCGATCGGTACGCGTACGATTTCGCCGATCCCAGGCGCCCCCGGCTTAACCCTAGCCTCCAAGCCCCCGAACGTCTCGGCGATGACCGTCCCGAGGCCCGTCTTACATTCCACCTCAGCGACGTGCGCTATTTGAGCGGCTTCGTGCTTAGACAAGCCAGCTTCAAGGGCCTCGTTAAGGGCCAAGGCTAAGCTTAACGCTCCAGCCCCGCTAGAGCCGAATCCAGCTCCGATGGGAATTCTTACGTCGTGTTCAACGAAGACGTTAAAGTTGGCGCTTCCTTTAACGCGTTTAACGTAAGAGAGGAAGGCGTTTATAACGCGCTTAGAGACTTCCGCCTCCGACCCTCGGCCGTTGATCTCTATCTTAACTTTAGAGTCGCATCCCTTCGGCGCTCTTCGAATAGCCACATCTGTCGTGACCCCTCGATCGATAGAAACCCCTGCTCCTCTTGAGCCCTTTAACAACGGGTCCGTCGGCTCGTCGCAAATTTCGAAGAAGCCCGTCACGTGGCCTGGTGAGAAGGCCGTTAATTGCTTCATCGAGAGGCCGATTCGTACAAACAGGTATAATCATATAAAGATCTTGTATAGATTGTTTATATTAATTAAACACTTAAGTTATCGAAATAGGGAAGCTATTTTTAAGCTCGACGAGCTCATACGACGAGGTTGAGCATGTACGGTTACGCTAACAAGATCCTATGGGTCGATTTAAGCAGAGGAGAGGCGGTAGCTAAAGCGTTAGAGGAGGGCTTAGCCCTACGGTACATCGGCGGCAAGGGGCTTGGCGCGAAAATCCTCCACGAGGAGGTTCCGCCGAAGGTCGACCCGTACGATCCCGCGAACGTCGTCGTCTTCGCGACGGGCCCGGTGAACGGCTTGGCGTTATCCGGGGCGGCTAAGTTCTGCGCCGCCTTTAAGTCGCCTTTAACCAACGCTTGGGGCGAATCCTATTGCAGCGGCCATTTCGCCCCTCATTTAAAAAGAGCGGGGTACGACGCTATCGTAATCCGAGGTAGGTCGAAGGAAGCGGTTTACCTCGTCGTAAGCGATGAGGGAGCCTCGTTAAAAGATGCCTCCCATCTTTGGGGCAAGGACTCGTTCGAGGCTGAGGAAGCGATCAAAAGGGATCATGGAAGGGATTTTCAAGTCCTTTCGATCGGGCCGGCTGGCGAGAACCTCGTGAGGTATGCTTGCGTAAGCCACGATAAAGGCCGTCAATTCGGACGATGTGGCGCTGGCGCTGTGATGGGGTCAAAGAAGCTGAAGGCCGTGGCGGCCCGTGGCACGAAGGCGGTCGAAGTAGCCAGGCCTGAGGAGCTAGAGGCCTTTAGGGATTGGTTAAACAAGGAGGCTTCTAAGAGGTTAAGGTCGCTTACGGAGTACGGTACGCCAGCTATGGCGGCGTTAACCAATGCCACGTTCACTTTGCCTACGAGGAATTGGAGGGAGGGTGGGTTCGAGAGGATCGATGAAATAGACGCTGAGGCCATGAAGGAGAGGATCGTTAAGCGAAATAAGGCTTGCTTCGCTTGCGTCGTCGCTTGTGGGAAGTTATCTAAGGTCGAAAGGGGCCCTTATGCCGGAACGGAGGTTGAAGGGCCTGAGTATGAGACGCTTTTCGCATTCGGGCCTCTTTGCGAGAACGCTAACTTAGAGTCAATAGCGAAGGCTAACGAGTTATGCGATCGACTCGGGTTGGATACGATATCGTCTGGAAGCGCGATAGCTTTCGCAATGGAGTGTTACGGAAGAGGGCTGTTGACTAAGGAGGATGTTGGCCTAGAGCTGAAGTTCGGCGATCATGAGGCTATCGTAGCCCTTTTGAAGAAGATCGCTTATCGAGAGGGCTTCGGCAACGTCTTAGCCGAAGGCGTGAAGAGGGCGGCCGAAGCCATAGGGAAGGGCGCTGAGGAATTCGCCGTTCACGTGAAGGGGTTGGAGCCGCCTGGCTACGACCCTAGGGGCTTGAAGGGCGTCGCTTTAGCGTACGCGGTTTCGGCAAGAGGGGCTTGTCACTTGAGGCACATGGCGTACAGGCCCAACTTATACGGACGCCATCCATTTCGAGAGGATGCGATCGATCGCCTCTCGTACGAAGGACAAGCCGGGATGGTGAAGGAACAAGAGGATTTTTACGCGTTAGTGGACTCGATGGTCTTATGTAAGTTCTTATGTTTACCGATCACAGGGCCAATCCTTTGGGATGAATTGATTAAGCTTTATTCGATCGTAACTGGCTTGGAAGTTAAGAAGGAGGAATTTGTAAAAGTGGCTGAAAGAATAAATAACTTGGTGAAGGAGTTTAACTTAAGGGAGGGTCTTAGTAAGAAGGATGATTTCCTTCCGAAGAGGTTAATGAAGGAACCTGTGAAAGGGCAAGTGGTTGATGAAGGGAAGCTAAATGAAGCGTTAAATAAGTATTATGAGCTTAGAGGATGGGCGTAAGGCCTTGGCATGATGCTGTAACTTTCATGCCTTGATGCACAATAGGTTCATCCTATGCTTGCTTCATCTAGTTTAAGAGATAAGCGCTCTTATCCGACAAGCCTCGGTTATATGAGCACCATTTATTAGGTAGCACACCTATAAATGCTCCGTGATGAGGTGTTCTAAGGGCATCGCAAATGTGAGGTGTTGGTGACTAAGAAGGGTTAAGTGATCATACTGGTGGAGCTCAGGAGGAAGTATGGGATCAAGAAGGGTCAAGGCTCATGGTTATCGACGCAGAGAATGGGGTCCTCCTTAAGCCGGCATTATCTACGGCGAAAGCCGTTTATGAGGCCTTTAAGGCTGAGACGGAACGGACAGAAGATGTTAACTACCTTACAACAGCTGATCGTTCAAGGTCGATGGTCCTCTTGGGCCTATGAAGCTGGGGGTTCTAAGTTCGAATCCAGCGGATCCGCCATATTTCGGTGAAAGGGGATTGTTTTAAGCTCCGTTTCATTATCTATCGCTTTAGAACTGTTTGAACTCCCTTTACGTTTCTTGGTCTGTTAGCTTTGGCTTAAAAGCTTATCCATCTCATCAGCACCTTCTAAGCCCCAGGCCCGATTTGATAAGGCGCCGGCCATAAGCTTAAGGCAGGACGTAATTAAGAGGGAGGGCACCTTAAGCTTCATACGGCCTAGCTTAAGGTCGAGCTTGAGGATTACTTCTATAAGCAACCATCCATACTTGATCGAGTTTCTTAACGTACCTCAAACTGAATACATTCTATCTAATTAGTTGAGATGAGCCCTATTAGGGCCGACATGATAATAGGCATGAACTTAATACAAAAATTTAAAATGAGCATTCACTTACTAACTGATGAGTTAAAAATAGAAATGCATCTTTAGGCTTGAACTATAAATGCGTAAGCCTCTCGGTCATTTCGAGTTAGGGCTTTAAGGAGCTCTTTAAATTTCGCATAATTCATTAACCTCCTCCAGCATTTAGAGTTATCGATCGTCCTCCTAAAAACATCAGGAAGCATGTGCTTTTCATACCTTATACTCTTTTTCAATTCTTCGCTAGGTTTATTTCTAATTTTGTGCCCTTTTGCGTAAAGAATCCATTCTTCGATTTCGTACTTATTAACGATTATGTGAGCTTTCCCTTTGTAATGATCAGGAACGTGTACGGACTCTCTATTCTTTACATGCTTTTCACCTTCACCATGAGCATCCACTAAAATTACCACCTTATCGTATTCTTCACAGGCAGTTTCAAGTGCCCTCTTAAATTTGGAACTACAAAGACCCGGTATGGCATCGCTTTTTATTCGATGATCCCACGGTAACATACGCTCGGTATGTAGTTTTCGTTTCAAGATTTCTATAACGCCGACGCCGTACGAATCCTCGGTAAATACGAAAATTTTAGGCATAACCGCCGTATAGTATGTACTCGCTGAAAGTTACCCCCAGTTTATTGAGTTTAGCGGAAATTTCGGCGGGTTTTTCGAACCTATGGGGCTTAGTTGCGCCTTCCTGATCCTTTTCGAGGATGACCACTTCCTCCGGCCTTAGGATATCTATAACGGCTGGCGAATGAGTTGCGAATATCCCGACGGACGATGAGTTCCTGATTTCATCTATAACGTAGCGAATCGTCCTAGCGTGTAGGGAATTTTCTATTTCGTCGCAAGCAATGATGGGGGCGTTACGCTCTAACGCCAACTCTAAGATTACGAGCTTGTAAAGCCCGTCAGGAACGGACGGCGGGTTCAATTCGCTTTTTCCGTCGTAGAATTTCAAGTAGGCCCTACCGTCGCTGGTGGTCTCCAGGCGTACGTTGCTATCCATTCCGAAAACGTACTTGATGGAGTTAACGACTCTTTCCGGGATTTCGCCAACGCTGGATAGGACCGATATTAAATTGGAGCCATCCCCCGAAATTATCAGTTCTCTTTTTGGGTGTATCGGTTCCCTTATGGCTTTGTACTCGATTCTCCCGAGAATGATCGTCCCTTCGGCTATAATGTAGGCCCCTACTGCCCCTAAGGTAATTGGATAGACAAGGTCGTCGAGTAAATCATCTAGAACTATGGAAAGGTGATACCCCATAGCATCTAAGCCCAAGGATTCGCTAATACTATCGCAAATATTATCATGCATGAAACCCACGACACTTTCAGTATCCGCCATAATTTTGATCATATCTAGGACCAGTTTCATGAGGTACCTGTGTGGTGACTCCTTTATTTCAACCTCCTGATTCGCTTTGAGCTTGTCCAGAACTTCCAACCTAAGCTTTATGATCTCTTCCTCTGATACCTTTGTATAGTACTTTTCTAGCAATTCTCTTTTTAGAATTAGTTTCCATAAATCACTCCTAGCTAGTAAAGTTACCTCGAGAGGGGATAGTATTGAAATCCTTTCCTCAAGTATCTTAAATTCCTTGTCACTTTCGGCTACGGTTATTTCGTACGAGGAGTCGACGCTCTTGTCTTTATATGTAACTGAGTATTCGAAGTCTATAGTTATAGGGAGGTTCTCATCCCCCTTCCATACGGCGTTTTTGTAACCCCACCACTCTAAAAACGGGTTTATTTCCTCCCCCCTCAGGTAGTCCAGAACCATTTTGAAAAGCTTCAGGGCCTCTATCGAATTCGTTTTCCCAGATCCGTTCGGACCTATGATGACGTTCAGCCTTTGGAGGTCCAGTTCGAAATCCTTGAGGCTCTTGAAGTTCCTAACGCGTAACTTCTTTACCTTAACTTCGATTCCTTTCATTACTTCATCGATATCCGCCATTGTCTCAAGCCCTAGACATTCTCCAACTCATGCTGACAGGCCCTGTTCATCTAAATAAGTCTTTCTACCTTGTACAAGTTGTTCATCAAGCTACTTAAGTAAGTCAAGTATGGTCGTTTATCACCTCTATCATTTAGAAACTGTTAAGTTCTTACTTCCAATACCAGCTTCATATGCTGCCTCTATAGGGGATGTCTCCCTTGAGTCTAAAAGACCTTTCCATACCTTAATAACAGCATCCTTGAGGATGCACGCGATCTCTCTCTACAACTTCGTTTCGTGAAAAGGGGCTCAAATTCTGCGTCATCAGAAACGTTCTTACCTATTAAAACTCCTTCTCGTATGGTGAGTATAATATGTCTTCTTAGGCGAAAGCATTCTACAAGATCGATGGGCTCTTAAGACGGGGTCTTTCGGGAAAATGCATCGCAGCTACGCGAAGCTCGTTGTTACTCAAGATAACCCCTCCTCTTCCACGAAGGCGCTAGCGAGCTCGTTGATAAATCTATCGAATGGTGAACTAAAGCATAGCTTTATTCGGACTGGGCTTACAACCCTTTATCATAACGTGTCTATCGCATCAAGGGTCCACCATTTGGCGTGTACTAAGACGCTGGCCTGCGGAGTGGAGGTCTTGGGCTGGGCTCAAATCCCGGTGGACTAGCTAACTACTAGGCTAATACTAAGCAGTTCTATTAGTTTAACGAACTATATTCCTTCGAGGACATCCTCTTAAGGATAGAACTTCTGCAAGTTCACCCTCTAATCGTCACCGCTTAGAACGTTTGAGGTTACTTTGGAATAGGGATTAAGAAGAGGCCTGGCCTAGAGAAGTTGTTATTCAAGCGTTCAGAAACGTACGTGGACTTCCAACTAGGCGAAGATGGCCGTTAGACTAAGGCCTTTACATCGTCAATGCATAAGCGGGCCTTCTCGATAGGGATTGTTATGGTCAAGGTTTATAATTTTATCGCAAATGTCCATGACAAAATTGGGTCAGCAAAAGTCCATGCCCACTATAGACTTTTTGATGGATTTTTCGAATTTCGTCTGGCCGCTAGCTAATTTTGTCCGCACATAGGGCGAGGAAAAGTCCATCAAGTCAACATTGCCCATTATGATCTAATCGGGGAAGGTTATCCGTAGCGCGCTAAATCATCAAGCCCTACCTTTTTAAGCAGTTCCTTAAAACAACTTACGCAAAATATGACCTTCCCTTCCCCAATTAATCGATATTACTGGTATTCCATGGATATGCTTAAGTGAGCACATGCCAATAACTTCGTTACATTCAGCGCATCTATAGATTAACCGATTCCGTAAAATGACAGAATGCTACTTGACCATTATTTCAATTTTACCGTACCTAATTGATTCGAGCTCTTTTAAGCAACATTCGCGTGGCTCAATAAATTCTAAGATATTAACTTCGTATATGATGTTCTCGTATTCCGATCCAAGGCAGAATAACGCAAATTATCGTTATGAAAACATTCTACATCTCATGCGTCCTTGATCTCTAACTTTGAAGCAACCAAGTTAACGGCTTCGCCTTTGAGTTTACTGAGGCAACTCCATCGACTGCCGTAAAATTGGAAGCAATGTTTTAACACGGCGGCACAACTTTGGAAGTAATCTTTTCAACTTGGCGATCTCGCGATCGTCAAGCTTTAACTCGCTGATTATTATCATACCGCCTCTTATCCTTAGAGGGAAAAACTGGCGTTTACTTTGACGGAAAGACGTATCATACGTATACCTTCCCTCGTAACGTGGGAATGAGTGTCGAACAAAAGGCTCCCTCGAAGAGCGGCAAGCTAGCTGTTGGTATAAGCATGTACGATTACGCTCTAACACCTAGTAAGCACTTCTTCCCAGTTGTAATGGTTGACTCCAGAGTTCCCGACATCTATGATGTGAGGTTCTTCGACCTTTCAACGTTATATGCCGGTCTTCTTAACGACTTCCTCGAGCTGAAGTTCCCGATGCCGTTCCCGGCCGACCTAGAGGCGTCCGTGTCCACGGGCGCCAGCCGAAGCGTGATGTCGAAGCGATTGGCCGACGAGCTAGGCCGCTCGTCAGTACCAACGATGTAGCATTCCTTTGCCCTCAAGCCTCCCTCGTTCCCGACGACGTAGCGTACTTTCGACATGCCACTTAGGTTCATAGTCGGAAGGCCAGACCTCGATGTCCACGCGGCCTTCGTTACAGAACATGTGCTCGTCCTTCACGATGCTACCTTGTGCGCCGGGACTTAGTTGAAGCTTCTTTCGCAATTAGGTGAAAAAGTAACGATAACAACGTTGAGAGGGTTCAGCCCTCGGGTTGATGAGAAAGGATTGGTAGCGGGGGGTCGAGTTTCCAGAGGCTAAGGTCAGCCTCCTTTTGAACGACCGTTGGAGGCAGCCAGAGCTGCTATCTCCGGGTTTCAAAGGGGATTAAATTCGCCTTTAACCCCCTTATGAGCCCGGCGGGTTATTTGCCATGGCGGTGGCGGTTATCGTCACCCTGGCTACCCCACCCCGCTTCAGCTCAAAGGAAAAGAGCCCCCTTAAAAACTTATTGCGTTTTCAACGCATCCGTTGAAAAATATTTATGAAGATCGTTGCTCCTCGACTTACCGGCCATGGACAAGCCCTTCTTCAACGAGCTATTTAAGCCGAGCTTGAAAAGGCCGACGTTCATCAGCGGCCTCCCTGGGTTCGGCGACGTCGGTAGGATCGCCGCTCGTTTCTTCATCGAAGCCACGGACGCCAAACGCTTCGCCGAGTTATACTCCCCGTACTTCCCGGATTACGTTATCGTTAACTCAAAGGGGATATGCCGCCTCCCTCGTTATGAGTTTTACGCCGCTTCCTTAAGTTCGAAGAGGGATTACGTCATCTTAACTGGAGACGTTCAACCTTCGTTTGAAGACGTAAACGCTCATTATTGGATGTGTTGCGAGGTTCTCGACTTCATGAGCGAGTTCGAGTGCGATTTCATCGTGACGCTAGGAGGCGTTCCGACGCCTTATCCGATAGACGAGGTGTACGTAGCCGCGCTATCGGATGAGTTAAGGGAGGGATTAGTTAAGAAGGGGGCCAAGCTTTACAAAAGGGGCAGGATCGTAGGGGCGACGGGGCTTTTACTAGGGCTCGCTAAGGCTAGGGGGTGGAAGGGGTTCTGCCTCCTCGGGGCCACGACAGGCATGGAGCCCGATTTAAAGGCTGCCTCCTCATTATTCAAGTTCCTTACGAGTGCCTTAGGGTTGGAGTCTGACGTCGACGTTAGGAGGGTGGATGTAAGTTGAGGAGGGCCGTCCTCATGCTCATCGCAGCATCGTTAACGTTCGTAGGCCCGACTTACGTCGCCGCTTCGCTTAAGGAATTCGGCGTCCCTCACCCGATTTGGGCCGTCGTAGGGTTGTCGTTTTTCGCAACGGGCTTGACGTTATTCTACATCCTCATCAAAAAGAGGTGAAGGCGAGTAACCAGCCCTAGGCTACCTCAACGCTGCATTCTCGGCAACCTAAGGAGTCCATAGCCTAAGCGACGTTCGCCCTAACCGACGGCAAAGCTTTAAGGTCACATGGCGAGGGTAATAACCGTCACGTGTCACATGACTATCTGGAGACCCGTATCACGGCTTAAGTCGGAGCTTTCGTTCATAAGTGGAAACCTCCTAGTCCTTATCGTAAGCTGGACGTTAATGTCCTTCGCATTCGCGATGATATATCCGTTCGAGTCCCCTTTCGTAATGGAGCTTGGGGCATCGCTGATCAATATGAAGTGCCAAGATGGGGCGAATACGTAAAAGAGGTATGATAAAGCCATCCCATAAGTCATCGTCGCTATGATCTGCCTCCTCCCATACCTATCCGCCATGTAAGAGCCTAGTACGTTAACTATGCACAATACTACTACGCCATGATCCCATGAGCCCTATTACGAACGGGTTCTGAGTTAAGTA
>WUQV01000213.1 GCA_009889585.1 Candidatus Bathyarchaeota archaeon
AGCAAAGAGCCCTTAAAAGGTTTGGCCCTTTTCAATAGGCTTAAATATGGCCTTTCCTTAAGCGCTATCGCCGGCTAAGATTCGGCAAGTGCTTTAAAACCTCTGCCTCGGACGGGAAGCCCACCGGCCCTTTGTACCTAATCTTCAAGCCAGCTGCCGTACAAGCGAACTTCGCGGAGCTAACGGCATCCTGCCCATCTAAGTGCTTCGCTAAGAATGCAGCGCCGAAGACGTCGCCAGCGCCAGTCAGATCCTTTACGTCGACCTTTAAGCTTCCGACCTCGTAGAGGCCTTCCTCCGAAATTATCGTACAACCCTTTTCGCCTTGAGTTACTATGGCGATACGAGACCCCATCTCGACTAACTCCCTTAGGACATCGATAGGAGCCCCTTTAAACGCCTTCAATTCATCCTTACCAACTTTTACTATATCAACGTACTTTAAGAAATCCTTAAGATCCTCGCGAGGAATTATGCTGACTTTACCTTCTTCCACCTTTCTAAAGAGCCCTTGAGGATCTAACATTACTAAGTTATCATCCCTCTTAACCTCTTTTAACAAATCTACTGAGATCTCATTAGCTATAGGCGAAACATAAAAGCTTCTAGCCATCTTATAAAACTCTGGAATATCTTGAGGCATTATATGAGGAGCTACATATTCACAAAATTGCTCCCTATCCCCCTTTTCATTATAAATATTCTTAAACCTAGTCGAACGTTCACCTGATACGTAAATACCCTCAGTATCCATGCCCATCCTGCTGTACACAGGTGGAAAAGCCTCGACGAAATCCAAGCCGACCTTTGATACTATCCCAACGCTTTTCTTTAAAGCGATTAAGGCTAAGCCGGCGTACGTCGGAGCCCCTCCTAAGACGTTTTCGACGATGCCCCATGGTAACACGTTTACGTCGATTGCAACATGGCCTACGACTATTACGTCAAGTTTCATAAGATCGCCGGCAATGAAGCCCCTTGAACTTTAGCTTAAGAGAAATCGCAGTGGGCTAAATAATTTTACGTTTTCAAAAGTTTTTAAGCGCGCATTTACTTCTAAAGCCGAAGTAAAGAGCTTATCCTCCTTATGGAGTGGGAAGTTCCATGAATGATAAGTCACTAACGCTCCCTCCTGCCAGCTATGAAGTCCTCCACCGCCTCCTTAGCCTCTGCATCTGACATTTGAACTGGCGGATGTTTGAAGAAGTAAGCGGATATACTCGTCAACGGGCCAGCTATCCCTCTATCTAAGGCCAATTTCACGCCCCTTATTACGTCTATGACCACTCCAGCGCTATTCGGCGAATCCTCAACAACGAGTTTAACGTCGATCGTCATCGGAAGATCTCCAAATCCCTTTCCCTTCATATGTATATAGCAAACCTTCCTATCGCCTAAGAACGGCACGTAATCGCTCGGCCCAATGCGAAGCGGTACTTCATATGGCACTTGGCTTGAGACAGCTTTAGTTTTGCTTATCCGTTTTGAAACTAAGCGCTCCTCCTCTAACATATTGAGGAAGTCAGTATTACCTCCTATGTTAAGTTGATAGCTCTCTTCAAGTCTTACCCCACGATCCACGAAAAGATTGGCTAATACTCTATGAAGTATAGTAGCTCCAAGTTGCGATTTTATATCATCGCCTGCGCATGGCAAACCTGCTTTTTCAAACCTCTCAGCCCATTCCTTACTTGAGACTATGAACTCAGGTATGGCGTTTATGAACGCGCAATTCGCTAAGATAGCTTGTTGAGCGTAATATCTAGAGGCTTCGTAACTGCCGACGGGCAAGTAGTTTATCAACATATCGGCTTTCGCATCCTTAAGAACTTGTGCTACGTCAACCGGCTTTTGAGAGACATCGACTGGCACAACGGTCCTTAAGTACTTGCCAAGCCCGTCGAGCGTTGGCCCCTTCATAACTTCAACGCCTAACTTCGGCACGTCGTAGAACTTAACAGCACAATTGGGCGGGGTAAATATGGCATCTGATAAATCCTTGCCGACCTTATTGGCGTCGACGTCGAAAGCTGCCACGAACTCTATGTCGCTAATGCGATAACCGCCGAAGTTAACGTGCATCAAGCCGGGCACTTCATCGCGCGTGTCCCTATAGTAATGAATGCCTTGTACTAATGCGGACGCGCAGTTCCCGACGCCTGCTATGGCCACGCGAATAACCATGATATAACCCCTCGAAGGGATCCACTCTCGCCGAAGCTCGAAGCTTCCTTTAACCGAGCTATTTTGGGACCTATCTAATTCTCCAAGAATCTTTAAAAAAGTTGCGGAAGTATTTCTTTCGGTTAAGTAGCCGTCGCTTAACGAACGTCATTAGATAACTTTTCTTCGACGCGCTTCCCTTTCGATAGCCTTCATGAAAAGTTGATATAACGGCTTAATAAGCGCCCCACGCAAATCGCTAAAATACTCCCCCATTATATCTTTAACCCAATGAACATCATGCCTTAAGCACTTGACGAGAAGCTCCTTTTGTAACTCAGCCATATGCTCGACCTTAAACCAATCTTTATTCTTGATCTTTCCGAGGGGGACGAAGAACAACGGTACGATTAAGCTCCTATAACGCCTTAAATCGTCAATTAGCTCGATCGTTTTCACGACATCATCCTCCGTCTCTTCAGGAAGGCCTACGATCAACGTACATGCTGGTACGAGGTTGTTGTCATGCGCTATTCCGATCGCCGTCCTCACAACGTTCGGCCAATCCTCAGGCTTGAACGGATGGGCCTTAGCTGGCATAACTTTCTTAAGGAGCTTGGGCGAGCCCGTCTCGATCCCTATTTGAGCGCCCCACATTCGTTGTCTTCCGCTCAATATAACCTCGGATAGGACCCTCACCAACTTGGGGTTGACGGCGATAGCGGCTAACGAAGCGTGAGACCAACAGACGGAATCGACGTACTTCTTGCAGAGTTCATGTAACTTTAAAACCTTGTCATCACGCGGGACGGTATTGTTCGATCCGTAAAGCAAAACATCTTCAGCGTGTAAGATCGCCTGCCTTATCCCAACCCTTAAGTTGACCTTAAGCTCCCTTAATATCTTCTCGTACGGATACCATCTTAAGGGCCTTAACGTGACATCGCAAAAGTGACACCCACGACAACAGCCCCTGCCTATTTCGATTAATCCGTTTACAGAAGGGCTTATGATGTCCGGTATCTCATCTACGCTCGGTACATCCTTTAAGTCGACATCGTAGAACTTCGGCAGCTCATCTCCGTTAAGTGCCATTCGGAAGATCCTTCCAACGACCCTTTCGGCTTCGCCATCAATTACGCAATCGATTCCGTAATCGTTAAGCGCTTTAGGCTTGTGCTTAAGTTGCCATGCCCCCGGCCCTCCGACAATCACCTTCAAACCACGCCTCCTCGCCCTCCTTACCTCAGGCTTAGTGAGCAAGCGTCTGAAGTAAATCGCTGTACACGGTTCGCCAACCTTCATTATGCTGGCGAATGTCGTCGAAGAAGGGCCCCAGCCGAGTGGATCCATCGTGTAAACGCCCAACGCCTTCGCCTCGTCGATGAAGGAGCATAAGCCGTCTGGGTCGACCGTTAAGACGTTGAAGCCCTCTTCGATTAGCTTAGCTTCGACCTTCCTCAGCCCGTAAGGTGCCTCTAAGGGAATGCCTCTTTTGTTTTTCACCGGCGGGAAGAATAACGCTTTGATGATGCATTCCGGAAGGATGGGAGGAGCTGTTGACCCGAACCCTAAGAATTCCTTGCCGTGGTAATTGCTCATTAACGTTCGATCAGCCGTGAGGAGTATCTCGGCCATGAGCTTAACCGCTCGAATAGCTTGTAAAATCCTTGGGCTTTTAAAACTCACGGTGGTGGACTCGCTTCAGCTAACTTTAAGAGAAATTATTACGGGTGCCTTAAAAGCGCTTTAATGATAGCACTAAGGCATGCTCACGCCCATCGCAGCATTACTTCAACGGCTTCCGCGAAGCCCTCCCCATTAGGTTTTGACGTTATATAATTTGCGACTTCCTTTAAAGCCTGAGGGGAGCCCGCCAACGCTATTCCAAAGCCAGCTGCCTTCAATAAATCGATATCGTTTTCACCATCTCCTATCGCTACGACTTCGTTTAAGTTAAGTTTCATCATTTGTGCTGCAACCCTAAGGCCTTCACCTTTATTAACTTTTTCATCTACTAAATGATATGCAAAGCCACTATTTAACAACTTCACCCTTGGAATCATCGCTATAATTACCTCAATTAATCTTCTATCGACTTCACACTTTATAGCAAAATCAACATAACGATAAGCATTCGACCAACTTTCAACAACCTTATCTCCAAACGCTTCCTTAAGAGCTTTTAGCGCCTCCTCACCCCTTTTTCGATCGCCTAAAACCCTTAGCTCCCCTTTATACTCAACTACTGCTCCATTCTCACATATGATGGCTCCAGTGCACCTTAAGTAAATTTGCAAGGCCCTCATGACGGGAAGGGCGTTGCCAGATGCCAATATGACTGGAACGCCCTTATCCTCCAATCGCCTTATGGCCTTGATCGCTTCGTGCGAAAGCGTTCGGAATTCGTCCGTAAGTGTTCCATCGACATCCGTTGCTACAGCCTTCACAAGCACGACGTAAAGGTGTTCATCCTTCGGCTTAAAGCCTTTTAAGGCCTTAGGTAAGCGCATATATGTGCACTTTACGAAATAATAAAGGGCAGACGCCATGGAATGGGCGAATTGGCTTTTAATTGGAGCCGCGCTATTAACCATCGTTGTTATAGCGTATAAGGCTGGGCGTTGGACTAGGCAAATCGAGATGAGGGTAGGGGCGCTCGAGACCTTCTTAGGGTGGCTGATTTTCCTCCATCGAGATGAACTCCTTAGGCTATACGAGAGGTATTACCCGCTCGGCTCAAGCCAACCCTTCGAAAAGGGCGAGCTCCTTAAGGAGTTTAAGGAGGGAACCATAGGGCTCGAGGGAATCGAAAGGCTTAGGCCCTTACTTGAACGTCAAGAGGCCGAGGCCCGCGCCAAGGGGGCGATAGGCGCCGTAATTGCGATTAGGGGCATGCTCTTAGCCCTTGACGCGCTTTTAATCGTAGCTGGGAGGAAGCCGCTTCCTTAGCGCGTTAAAGCCTCGTCGGTTAGTAGCTATTACGCGCCTTTTAACTTAAAGCTACCTTGCTTTATCGCTAAATCTAACTTCGAGTACAATTGAACATAAATTGGCAAAGCCTTATTTAATGCTTCATCAACTGATATCTTCTGCCTCTCAACATCTTCCATAATATTTTCCACCAACCTTCTAGTCTCTGGAGTAACAAGCTTCTCATCTATGCCTGCTAATAAGTTCGTAAGAGCTTCACCTAATTCAGTCACTCGAAAGCTTCTACCTTCCCTTTTAGCATAACCTCTATTAATTATTATAGTCGGATACTCATGCCTCGTCGCATCCGTTCCAATGCTATTCTTCTCCATTAACCTCAATAGCTCCGACTCCGTGAGGCGAGGAGGCGGCTCAGTCTTTCGCTTTAACAATTCGACTGCTTCAACCGAAAGCTCCTCCCCCTGCCGTAGCTC
>WUQV01000214.1 GCA_009889585.1 Candidatus Bathyarchaeota archaeon
GTCTATTTGAACAATCGAGCCGGGCTCAAATGACGTAGGGATTAGTCGAATGCCGGAGGGGACGCCCTTCCTTCGAAGGATGGCATAAGCGTCCATAAGTAATGCATCAAGCTGATCGAATTTTGGTAGTACGACCATGTCAAAGCCCGCCACGCAAACGGACGCTAAAGATAAAAGGGCGTAAGCCGTCAGAAGGCCCTTTAACCCTAGCTTCATTAAGACCGTATCCTCAGCGTAAGGAAGCATCACCTCGTTAAAGCCGGTGGCCTTTACGCCGCTCGTACGGCTTACTTCCCTCAAGGCCTTATTGAGCTCATAGATGGCGTAATAACTGCCGGGGGCACCAACGCGTTCACCACATGCCTCCTGAACGAGCTTAGCTACGCTTTCATCCATCCAAGGGGATATGGATAAATCGACCCCGTAATCCTCGACTCCTAACCGCTCTGCCATTAGCTTGACGAGTTTATACGCGCTGGCATAAGCCTTCAGCATAGCGTCGCTTAAAGGGCGCTTTGAAGCCAACGCTTGCCTAAGGTCGTCTACGTACAAGAGGGCAGCTGCTACGCCGAACCTCTCTGGCTCGGCTGAAGCAGCTGGGAAGTAAGGGGTGAATGATGGCCTATTGATGATGAGGCAAAGGCGAGTGCAACGTTCCAACAGGCCCAAGTTACGAAGGCTCTTAAGAACGGATGAGTATACATCGAGACCTGAGCCTCGTCCCCCTATGGAAGTGTAAACGCCCTTCGTCTTCAAGAGGAGGCTAAGGACTTGTTCGACCGATGCCTCGCTTGAAGCCGGGGTGGCGACGTAGTCCACGACGGAGGGCGTTAATTTATCCAAGGCTTGCCCTACTTCAACGAGCTTAAAGGGTTTGACGTCATGAACAGCTAACCTCTTCGTCCAAATGCTAATGCCGACCTCTTCAGAGGCTCGATTCGCCTCGCGTGAGAAGCGCTTTGAGAGATCCTCGATGCCTTCCAAGCGGCCGGCGAATAACGTTAAAGCCCTGATCCTCAACTTCGCTTCAGGTTTAAGTTAAGGGGACGCCGCTTAAAGCGATCATACGATTTGATTAAGCGAGCGTTTCGACCTGCTTGATGTCGCCTATGGGCCCTTCCGGCAAGCCACGTCCCTTCCTATCGGCCAGCTATTTAATCAAGGGTTTTCCAGGTTGTACGAAAGCCTTTAAGCGCCAAATTTATAAACTCCTTCTCGTTAAGACTGGAGGGGCTTGAAATGAGAGCGTGGAAACTTAGGTTGTCCATAATCGGCACGTTAGCGCTCATCATCGGCTTATCTACGTTAGCTTTCACGGCCATCTTAACTTGGATAGGGATGTTTAGCTTAACAGCATTAGCGATATTCATAGTGTTCTTTAACATCATTCAATGGTTAATAGCTCCTTATATGATCGATGCCATATATCACGTTCGAGAGCTTAAGCGACATGAATACCAAGAGCTTCACGAAATGGTCGATAGGCTCAGCCGTAAGAGCGGGATAAAACGTCCGAAGTTGATGATGGCTCAAATGCCGATTCCGAACGCGTTCGCTTACGGCTCGCCGATAGCTGGAAACCGCGTGGCGGTTACGACAGGCTTGTTGAAAACGTTGGAGAGAGAAGAGGTGGAGGCTGTCATAGGCCATGAGATCGGTCACTTAAAACACCGTGACGTCCAAGTGATGATGTTCGCCTCATTATTGCCTGCTTTGTTGTACTTCATCGGATATTCGATGTTATGGTCGTCGATGTTAAGTCGTAGGGAGGGAAGAGGAGGAGGGATCATGCTCGTTGGCATAGCTTGCATAGCTTTACATTGGATCCTTCAACTTTTCGTATTACATTTGAGTAGATTACGTGAGTACTTCGCTGATTACCATAGCACGAGGATCGTTGAAGATGGACCTCGTAAGCTATCTGAAGCGTTAGCGAAGATCGTTTACTCAAGCGGAAGGTTTAAGCGAATGGAGCAAGCGCATAGTCTTAATGCCTTCAAAACATTGTTCATCTCAGACCCAGATCACGCGTATGAAGATGCCATCATCCTCTCAAGAGCTGCCGTAGTTAAGACGTCCGATCAAAGGTTAGTTCAAGAGGTCTTACGAAGGAAGATCACGTTAACGGATCGAATAGAAGAGATATTCTCCACTCATCCTAACATCGTTAAGAGGATACGAGCTCTTCATCAATTAGCTTAAAGGTCATAGAAGCTTCACGGCTCCTTCGATTGCCCTTATTATTTCTCCGTTTCGAATTAGCTCGCGAACGACCTCAACCTCCTTATGAAGCGGACGATCCTCCCTTAAAGCGGGAACCTTAGACCTTATCGAGGAGTAAGCGAGCTTCGTCCCCCTCCCTAGCCTCTCTGGGCCTCGAAATTCGATCGATTGA
>WUQV01000215.1 GCA_009889585.1 Candidatus Bathyarchaeota archaeon
GAGCGCGACAGCCAGCCTTAGCAATACAGCCCCTACAGCTAGCAGCGACCAGACGGCCTTGCTCCAAGCGAATACCTTCCCTCCGTCCCACGCGAAGAAGCGTAACGGTATGAGGTTTAAGATGGCGATGGAGTAGTTCACCTTATGCCCCATCCTTCCTACGTCCGCTAGCAATCCATCGCCGTAGAACGCCAAAAGGGCTAAGAATGAGGCCGTAAGCGCGAGGCTTACCAACGGGCCTGATGTATAAGTTAGCCGTTCTGACCTAGCGTTAACTTGCGTAACCTAGGCCTTCCCTCCTCATATCATGGGAGGGCTTTCGCCCTGAACGGATGAAGAGGGCACATCTATCTGTGCTAAATACTTGCGGAGCAGGTTCCTCACGGCGATTATATCCCGATCCTGCTCCATTCCGCACTTCCGGCACCTCATCATCCTATGCCCATTCGGGCTTAGCTTAACCCCACATGTCGGACATAGGCTTGAGGTGCCCTTGGCCTTCACGTATACGACGTTTATGCCCGCTAGCTTAGCCTTATAGTCTACGATCGTTTGAAGTTTCCTGAAGCTCCACCTGTTAAGCCTTCCGTTAAGCTCCTTCGACCTCTTCTTCCTTCTAATGTTTTTAAGGTTTTCAAGGATTATGGTGGAGGCCCTTCGATGTCTTACTTCGTTAACTATCTCGTTTGCAGCTTTATGGTATATCGCCTCAACCCTCCTTCTCTCCCTGCCCCTGTATTTCATAAGAATCGGCTTCTCGTTCAGCCTCGGCTTGGACTGCAACCGCCTTCGCTTGAGGAAGTAAGCCGTCCTAATGGTTCTTTCTTTAGTCTTCAGCTTGATAACGTTTTCTTCTGAGCCGAATGTTATGTTGTTCTCGTTAACGTCTACTGCTATGGCTTTGTCGTTTTGTTCCAATAATTCAACGGTTTTGCTGAAGACTACCTTTAAGTAGTAATCCTCACCTCTTTTAACGAGCCATGCTTGTCCAACCTTCATTTCCTTAAACTTCTCATGGTACGTTCCATGACATAGTTTGAGTTCAACCCTTCCATTCTCGGTTGCTATCGAAGCTTCCCACGAGCTCAAGTTTATTGAGAACAGATGGTCGTCAAGCATGATTACGTTTCCTCTAAAGCACGGCTTATCCGCCTTAGCCCTACCTCGCCTTTTGAGCTTTCTAAAGCTCTTGTATATCAAGCAAGCCATTTGACAGGCCGTATAAATGTAATGAGATGGTAGAGTGGGATATCGAGCCCTTAACTCATAGTATTTCTTCGATTTAAGGCGCTTGAAGCTCGTTACCCCCTTGCTATTGGCATAATTCAGAAAGGAGCATAAGACTTCTTGATAGGTTGAGAATAGAGGCTCTAGGCTTAAGGGCTTATTAACCTTGAAGCTCGCTGTAAGCTTAACCGTTTCTAATCGCACGTTTAACCGCCTTACGACGTCGTTAGAGTTTCTCAAGCATCAAAGTTATTGAAGTTATGTTTGGTTAATAAGCTTGACGCTAGCTAAAAGCAGTTTCCCAGCCCCACCTCCCTTGACCTAAAGTCGTACCGCCAGTCGGCTTGCTTCATGTAAGTTGAACCGTGAGCTGGAACGAAGACGCCGAAGAGTGCTATTATCGAGCTTAGCCATAGCCCTGAGCTCCAAAACCTAAAAGCCGTATTCAACCCTAGACGGCTAGCGACCGCCTTATGTGAAAGCTCATGGAATAAGAGGCTTAAGCCTACGATCCCTACGACGATTGGAATGGATGTTAATGGCATGCCGACCCTAAAGGTCGATATCGACAACGCGATGGCTAGCACTAACCACGCGGTAAGGAAGTGTTCGACTTCGCTCGCCCCCTTCGGCCTTTCCCCCTCTTCCATTTTCTTTAAGAGGAATGAGCCCATCGCGAAGAGGTGATAAGTGCTAATCCATAAACGAATGAAGTTTAAGCCGAGATCCCTAAGCTGTTCTCGAAAGTTGTAGGTGAAGAAGCCCTTGTGGTTGAACATGTTCCAAGAGGGCGAGTTGTACCTATCTACGATGGCGTAGACGGCTTCGCACCTCTCCCCCTTAAACCATGAGAGAGCCTCATCTAAGAGGGACTTACCTATTCCCCTTCCTCGAAGTTCTCTATCGGTAGCTATTGTGTCAATAATTCCTAACTTCTTCTCCGCATAAGATAGGATCCTTAACGAAGTGCTCCCAACGA
>WUQV01000216.1 GCA_009889585.1 Candidatus Bathyarchaeota archaeon
TACTTCGATTGAGGTATGCCAGCTTCATCTAAGGCCGTTCGGATCATCGTCAATCGTTCCCCAGCCGTGAACGGGTTATCCTCGCGATGGCTGTATTGAGCGCTTCCTACGACGATCACGAGCTCATCGACTTCAGCCAAGATAGTCTTAACGGCCTCCAAGTGGCCGAGGTGAAAGGGTTGAAACCTGCCGACGAAGAGCCCCCTTTTGACCATCGTTTACTCCATCCGCTCGCGACGGGCAATTTATGTCATGCGCGAAGTTAAAAGCGTCGAGTGTCAACGACTTGGCTCACTCGGCGTGAGGTTGTTAATAACATCCGTCTTAGCGGGAGACGTAAGCCGAAGGCGAATACGTGTTTCGCTACGAACATGGACTTAAAAGGCTTATAACGTCTCCGTTTTAAGTAGCCTATCGCGCTAAACGCATTAAACATTTATAAATCTAACACTTAGCGTTAATCGCTGACGCTGCCGATGGGCGAGACGTACATATTAGTGAAGGTACGAGCCTTACATAACTCAATGTTATCGCCCTACGTAATCAGCTACGTCTTAAACATCAGGCCTTTGATAGTCATGAGCGAGTATTCGCCTTCTTCTCCTTCTTCAACTTCAGGAAGCATAAGCAATGCGAAATTAAACACGGATACCGTGGGTGGATCTGTGGCGCCGGGGGTGGGATTCGAACCCACGAGGCCCTTAAAGGGCCACAGGCTCTCCGGGCGTTCTCCAGGCTTAAGCTCATCGATCTGCTCCCTACCAGATTCCCCGCTCGTCGCCCTAGGAGACCCCGGCTCGGCTTTTAATTCGTAAGAGGGTCTTTTAGGCTTTCCCAAGGCTTCACGACCTTGGCCTCTCTCATCGATCATGCTTCTTAAGCAACTTAATGCGTTAATATATTCGCTTGAGCTCTTCCTTTTAAGAGGGCGTTGTTGCTCGTCGATAATATCCTGAAGATCTTGATTCCGTCTTCCCTGAACTCTATGACGTACTCGTACCCCGCCTCCACTAAGGCGTAAGCTTCTTCGACTATCTTGGCAACTTTGGCGATGAACTCGTCATCCTCAGTCTTTATGAGCTGGGTATACTTTAAGGTGTTGTTAATGCTTCTATGGCCAAGCATTTTCATAACGTGTAGGATGTCCTTTGTTCTATGGTACTCCATCGTGGCTTTCCAATGCCTGAAAGAGTGGAAGGTAATTTGTAGCAACCTTAGATTCTTAGTGGTCTCCGCGATCCTTGCCCTTGCGTACTGAAAGGTACGACGGATCGTTTTTAGCTTGGCTTTCCATATCTGTAAGCCTTCTCTGGGCAGGGCATTGAGCATAGCTATGAGTTTTCCGCCGACCTTGAACTGTCGTGGATCACTTCCCTTCAGGTATGATCGTAATGACGTTATTTTAAAAGTCTATGTCCGTCCATTTTAGCCCCAAACTTCCCCGCACCTCGCCCCGGTCTCTTTCATCACCCGCAGGAACGTAGCGGTCTTTTTCCTGCATCATCTTTTTAACCTAAAAATATAAAATTAATTGCACTATAGATTGGGGACGAGCCTTGCCTAGCAGATATGAGGAAGCTATCTACAACATGCTTTCAGACGAGCCCGTCACGCCAAACGAGGTCGCCAAGAAGCTCGACGTAACCCACAAGGCTGCGAAGGATGCCCTGATGCACCTAGCCATCGTAAGGAAGGATATGCGCTACAAGAACTCTGGAGGAATGTGATTAGCGAATGTCGAATACTCGAAATGAAAAGATTGTTAACTTTTATGAAATGAGTAGGAAGAGATCGGAGAGAATTCTACCATATGTAAAACCTGGCAGGATTATAGAGTTTGGTTGTGGAGAAGGCGCGACGCTATCTTTACTCTCAGAGTATTTTCAAGGAAGTACAATAGTTGGCTTGGATGTAGATAGAAATAGTTTAATGAAGGCACGGAATCTAGCGAATATAATTTTAGTAAGAGGCGAGGCTAGCCAGCAGGTTTTCCGTCCATCCGTATTTGATACGGTTATTTTCAAATTCTCGTTACATGAAATCTATTCTTTTGAACGAAATGAGGGCGTAAAAAAGGCATTAAGCAACGCTTATAAGGTTCTAAAAGCTGATGGTGTGCTAATAATATATGATTTCTTGGCAACGCGACCACAACCGGTTAGAATGAAGATAAAAAGCAACTCGGCAAAGGTTAATTTTATGAAATTCGCTGAGGAATTTCAACCTAGGAAGATATTATATCATGTGGAGAAAGAATGGATAATTTTAGAGAAAGCAGATTGCTTGGAGTTCTTGACAAAAGGCAACTTTCATGACTGGGAGGTAGAGAAGAAGGAAGCACACTATTATTACACGCTTGATGAATTTCGGGAACATCTAACTAAAGCTGGATTCAAAGTTAAGAGCATAGTAAAATACCGATTTGAAGAGGAGATTTGGAAGGAAAAATTGAAAATTGTAACCGTTAATTTTGATAATCCTGAATCTTACGTATTAATAGTTGCTGAAAAATCTGAGTAAAGAAGGAAAGGGATAGCGCCCCCTTGAGCTGTATTACTTATAGCGTGAATTGAGCCTGAAACATAAACATGCACATCATAGGAAAAAGGGGAGTTTGCGGGGGATATCACCATGCTAGCGTGGGTTTGAATCCACTCCGGCGCCACTACGTCGACCTTCTTGAGCGTTCACTTCCAATGGTGATCATATCATAAGGTTAGCTAGGAAAACCCTTGAAGTTAGGGGATGAATGGCGTAACGTTTTTAAACGACTCCTCTTGAGAACGTTCCGATGACAACGGGCCTAAGGGCTAGTGGCTGAGGTTGAATGGATTGCTGAAATAGCCCTAGGTAACAAGCTCTACGGGATGAAGAAGTGAGACGTTCGAACAGCAGATGCGGCCAGCGGCCAAATCCACGCCCCAGAGCGTGGAGGGCTTTTAATGGAGCGCTCTAAGGATCTCTTGGCGGACGCTGAGGACTTTTTAGGAGCAGCTACGGATTTATTTAGAGCAGGCAGGTGGAGCAAAGTTTATTTCTTCTCGCAGCAAGCGGCTGAGCTCGGGTTGAAGACCGCGCTTCATAAGGTCGGAGTCGAGAGACGCGGCCACGCTCTGACGGAATTGCTAAGCGAGTTGGTTAAACACCTCCCTGAAGCCGGGAGGTTTGAAGAACACGTTAAGCTACTAGATCAATACTACATACCCACTAGGTACGCTAACGTCTTCGCTTCAGGCCCTGCTAAGGATAGGTACATTAGACCTCAAGCTGAACAAGCGATTAAACTGGCCTCGGAGCTTTTGAATTGGGTGAGGAAGGTTGTCCTACAAGGATGAGTTAAGAAAACGAGCCCTAAATCAGGTGAATAAGTTCGTCGATGAATTGAAGGAAGCCGGCGTCAGAACGCGATGCCTAATCCTCTTCGGCTCCTACGCTAGGGGGAACTTCACGGAGGGAAGCGACATCGATTTGTGCGTAGTGGCCGATGGCCTACCTAACGACGAGCTGGAGCGCCGCATGCTAACTCGATTCCGCAGGCCTCATGGGATTCAAGCCTTAGCTTACGCACCTCAGGAGTTCTTAGGGATGATGAGGAGCTTAAACCCGTTGGTGCTCGACGTCGTACACGAAGGGGTTGTCTTATTCGACGACGGCTTCGTAAAGGGGGCTAAGGAGCTCCTTGAGGAGTTGAAGGTCAAGCATGAGCTGATTAAGGAGGAGGGAGGATGGCGTTGGCGCGTCGAAGCTCGGCAGCGGAAGGCCGCTAAACTTCCATAAGCATAAGTTTGACGCTTTTGATTAAACGATCGCGGCTTCGTTAAGAATGCCTGAAAGTTCATTAAGACGATGTTATGTTTGAAATAGTTACAAATGGTAACGGAATGGGAATGAGCCTAGATATTCTCGCCCTTCAGGTTACTTGAAGGTTATCTAAAAAGGCTTGGCGTCGATATCGAATTCTCGAAATGGCACGATTTGTACGGTATTCCGCCTAAAGGCTTTCTGGCGTATCTTGATAAATGTAGAGGCATTCTTAAAAAGCTCTTTCGGATGTTTAGGATCTCTTGGTGGAATGTATACTTCGATTCAGATATAGGGAAAGGAGAGGTTGACGCTAGCCGAGGATATCGAGCTAGAAGAAAGCGATTCAGTTCTTGACGTAAGCTGTGGAAGAGGTTATTTTTACGATAGTAGCTGCGAAGTTTTTAAATTACATAATAGGTTCGGAACGAATGCCCATATAACATTTGGCGAAGATATTAGTCCAGCGCGTGTGCTTAAAAATCAGCCACATTTAATGACTCTTTTCAGCGACTTCGAAGCTTACGCTTTTATCTATTTTGTTGATCCTTACTATGTGATATGGTTGTAAGAGCCTTCGTCATAACGCATCCTTAGCCTAGGTATGTCTTCTAAACTAAAGCTGCCCTTATGAGTTTAAAATGTGCCCCCACCAGTACAAGCCCTTGAAACATTAAACTATCGAAGCAAAGCCAGGATTTTCATGTTAAGAAAATTTTATTAAAAGGTCTTTTAACTCAGACAAATAGGTCGAACGTTTGATCGAAAAGGTTCCTTCATGGATTGAAAGACTTTTGCTACTAAGGCTAAGCGAGATAACCGAGGAGATCAAAGCCTTAAACGCTAGGGTGAATGGCTTAGAGAAGACCATTGAAAGTTTGAGGGATCAACTGTTCATTAAGTTGGATGCTGTTGAGAAGGCTATGAACGCTAGGTTTGAGGCTGTGAACGCGAGGATGGACTCCTCGGAAAAACGAATATCAGTCATTGAGTAGATAGCGGCCATTAAAGTTAAGTTGCCGAACTGAAGAAAAGATTCCCAGCGGCTTGATAGGTTAATTCGGAGGCCTCTTCGCTGTTAGTTAGCAGTTTTTCTTTAACTTCCTTAACTTGTTGAGTACGACTAACTTCGAGCTGA
>WUQV01000217.1 GCA_009889585.1 Candidatus Bathyarchaeota archaeon
AGAACGGAAGATTCGAGAGAAACTAGAGCATAAGTTGAAGACCGTGGAAAGAAGAGATAGGGTTCTATTAAAGGATCGCTCTTCCGAGAGGGCCGTCATGGAGGAAGTGTTCGACCGCTTAACCCTCATGACGGTGTACGATCTCTTGAATAAGAAAGTCATCGATGGGATATTCGGCGTTATCGAGGCCGGTAAAGAGGCGAGGGTTTACTGGGGTAAGGCTCCTGATGGAAGCGAAGTCGTCCTTAAGATCTACTTAACGACTTCAGCTGAGTTTAAGAGGGGAAGGCTGCCGTATATCGAAGGCGATCCTCGGTTCGAAAACGTAAAGAGGGATACGAGATCCCTTGTTTACGCTTGGACTCGTAAGGAATTCAAGAACTTAGAGCTAGCTCGACGAGTTGGCATTAGAGTCCCGAAGCCGATAGCCTTTAAAAACAACGTGTTGGTGATGGAGTTCATTGGAAAGAATGGAGTTCCAGCCCCTCTTATGAAGGATATTGAATTAAAGGATCCTAAGCGCGTTTATGAACGGTTAATTACTTATGTAGAGCGTTTGTATAAAAGGGCTAAGTTAGTACATGGAGACTTAAGTGAATATAATGTCATGATTTGGCGCGAAAGGCCGATTTTAATAGATATATCACAAGCTGTTCCATTAGAGCATCCAAACTCGAATTTGTTTTTAAAGAGGGATTTGATGAATTTAAATAGATACTTTGAGAAACTAGGAGTTGAAGTTATACCAATTGATGAACTTTATAAGGGGATTGTAAGTGATTCCGCCTAAGGCATCGATTAAGATACCTAGGGAGAGAATTGGCGTACTCATTGGACAAAATGGCATGGTAAAGGAGCATATTGAAAGAGCTCTTTTAGTTAAACTTAAAGTAGATAGCGCTACAGGCGATATTGATATTGAATTAGCGCTAAATGCTGATGATCCTTCGAAGGTATTAGAAGCTAAGGAGCTAATAATGGCTATAGGAAATGGATTCTCGCCTGAAAGGGCGTTTAGATTATTACGTGATGAAAATGCTATTTTAGATATAATCGACTTGCGTAGGATTTGCGGTCGATTGGAGTCACATATAAAACGCTTAAAGGGTAGGGTCATAGGCAAAAATGGAAAGGCGCGTAAGATGATTGAAGAATTAACGAATACTTATATATCAGTTTATGGAGATGCTATAAGTATAATAGGGGATGTTGAGGAGGCTCGTATAGCAAGAGAAGCTATACAAATGCTTATTCAAGGTAGCATGCATTCAACTGTTTATAGGTTCTTGCATAAGAAGAGAAGGGAATTGAAGAAGAAGGCGATAGAGCTATGGGAGGAGAAGAATTAAACATAGATTTAAGGCGAAGTTTAGATGAGGGCTTATCATGACAGCTCAAACCTTTGAGGAGATAAGCCCAGCTGACTATGTTTCTCTTTACGATCAAGGCTATTCAATTAATGAACTTAAGAAAATTGCGGGACGCTCTTACACTTATATGAGAAATATGCTTTTAAAAAATGGAGCGAAGCTTAGGACAAGAAAAGAGGCTCTCGCAAACATTGTGTCTCGTAATCCAAGATGGAGAGAACAGTTCTTAAAATATACTATTCCAGCTAAGAGTCGCCAACTTTCTGACTCAAAAATTAAGCTTCTTTTTCTGCTCTTCACCGAAGGCTGTATCCGGAAAAACAAGGTTCAGTTTACAAATAATCAGACAATTTTACGGAACCTCCTTTCAATACTTATGAAGGAAGTGTACAATGTTTGCACAAAAACGTACAACAACGTGACGTATATCTGCTCTGCTGAAGTTGCGAATGACCTCAGAACCTATAATTTGAAAGAAGCTATACCTCAAGAAATAATGCACAAACTTCTAAACTCCTCACAATTGACAAGGGAAGTTTTAAGAATATTCGCTGATACTGAGGGCTCAGTAATTATATCCATTCATAAGGCACCTCGAAACTTTACTGTAGGAGACCGTGGAATAGTAATAGCATGTAGCAATGAGGCTGTAAAGTGGCAGCTTATTACATTATTTAAATCGCTTGGGATGACTGCACGTTTAAGAAAAGATGGCGTATCGATCACGAATAGACATTCGCTAGGGAACTTTGCTCAACAAATAGGTTTTTCGTCAGGAGTTAAGGTTATGCGGAAAAAAGCGGATGGAGTCTGGTACATGTATGAAAAAGCCACTTTACTCAAGCTTCTTATTCATATATATGATGGGCAGATGAAGGAGGGCAGACGTGGTAGACATCTTGGCGTTTTTCGAAACTGCAAAAGTAAAAGGGAAGTTATGAGGATCTTGCATTCATGGTATAATAAATTGGAGGAGGTGTGATGTGGCCCAGACCTTTGAAGAGATAGGTGTAGCTGACTTTTTCTACCGTAACCGCGATATAGCTGGCTTCACAAGTCCTTCTAGGGCCGTATTTTCAGCTATTCGAGAGCTTGTTGAAAACTCGCTTGACGCAGCTGAAGATGTAGGCGCTCTGCCGGATGTCCGCGTATGGATGTTCAAAAAAGGCGAGACCACGTCAGGTGTGAGCATTTACAAGGTTCGAGTTGAGGATAACGGCTCCGGGGTCCCTCCTCAAAGCATCCCTTCTGCGTTTGGAAAGGTCCTCTTCGGCTCGAAGTTCAAGCTTCGACAAGCAAGAGGGACGTTCGGCCTCGGCGGGACGATGGCTATTCTTTACGGACAGATCACCACGAACAAGCCCGTTAAAGTCATCTCCAGCGCGGGAGGGCCTAAGGCGTTCGCGTATAAGCTTATGATAGACGTGGAGCGAAACCGCCCCATCGTCTTAAGCCGCAAAGTCTTAAACAATGGAAGCGGCTGGCGCGGCACAATCATCGAGCTTCACTTGGAGGGCGATTACCTAAGGGCCATGCCGAAGGTCTTAGAGTACCTAAAGCAAACGGCGTTAGTAAACCCTCATGCTAACATAACGTTCGTCGATCCCAAAGGCCGATTATACGTCTTTAGTAAGGCGACGGAGGATGTGCCTCGGCCTCCTAAGGAGACGAAACCTCATCCTTACGGAGTCGACGTCGAGCTCCTCCAACGCCTCATTCGAGCGACTAACTGTCGTAACATGTTAGACTTCCTGAGGGCCCACTTCCATCGAGTTGGCGAAGTAATGGCTAAGCGCTTCTTAGAGTCAGCAGGGCTTGACGCCTTAAGGGATCCAAGGAGCTTAACTCACGATGAAGTAGTTCAACTTTCGCAAGAAATGAAGAGCTTCAAATGGTTTTTGCCGCCTGACGCGAGCTGTCTCTCCCCGTTAGGGGAGGAGCTTTTAAGGGCCGGAATAGCTAAGGAATTAAGGCCTGAGTTCATCGCCGTTTGCCAACGAAAGCCTTCCGCTTACTCCGGCCATCCGTTCATCGTGGAATGCGCCATGGCGTACGGAGGCGATATACCAAAGGCGGAATACTTCACGTTGTATCGATTCGCTAACCGCATCCCGCTTCTTTACGATGAAGCTAGCGACGTTTCGTTTAAGGTCATACGATCCATAAACTGGAGCCGCTACAAGATCTCATCTGATATGCCGATCGCCATATTCGTACACATATGTAGCACTAAGGTTCCGTATAAGACCATAGGGAAGGAGTTTATCGCAGATAGGCAGGAGGTTAAGCGCGAGATATTATTCGGCATACGAGAGGTAGCTCGTCAAGTTCAACGCTTCTTATCTAAGCGGGAGAAAGCGGAACGCCAAAGGAAGCGTTTAAACGTCTTCGCTAAGTACTTAACGAAGATAGCGCAATTCTCTAAGGAGCTCGCTAAGAAGGAGAAACCTCCGAACGTCGAAAGGTTGTTGAAGAAGCTTAAGGAAATCGATCTTGAGGCGAATTAAGAATCCTTTTAAGACGTTAAAGTTAAGGTAAGCTTATATATCACGATAGATTCGAACCTCTTATATGAAGTATTTAACCGACGCCATCAAGTTTATTCAACAATCTAAAGTTAAAGGACGTAAGAATTTACTGCTGCTTAAGGAAGCGCGCCAAAGTCATCATGGGCTCCTCAAGCGCAGTTACGTCGTACCTCGATATTTTATATTCTTTTAACCGTACAGCTCTGTTGACTTTTAGGACTTAGCCCATTAACTTTAGCTTAGACTCAGATGGCTCATCCTCACCTCGCGGACGTCAGCTATTCCAGCGTTCACGGCTATGTTCTCTTGTCAATCATTAGAGACGCTGCCCAGACGCTATGGTAAAGCTCACCTCGGACATCAAAGATCGTAATTGCTTACGATAAGCCTGCGTCAAAGGATCTTAACGTACATTAACAGAGGGTGGTATTGTCAAGGTTCAGCAGCTTCAGCGAAGTAAAACGTTCAAACCTTCAAGGCTTTTTAAGTCGGGCATCTATCTCTTAATTAAGGGAATTTCACGAGAAGGTCGAGAAATAGGATCTAGGCCGTAGTTAACTCAGACTTAACAAAAAATGAACAAAAGGCTTGTGCTTTTAGCATAAGGGCAGTCTTACATAAGAAGATAGCTTCTCAATTCCCAGCTCGTCACACTTAATTTATCCTTCGAATTAACACCTCCTTCATATTCTTTCCATTCTTCATATTTCAACTTTAAGTATTCATCAGCAACCTCTCTTCCTAATGCCCTTATACATATATCATCATTTTTCCATTCATCAAGAGCTTCTTTTAAAGTCGTAGGCAAATTGTATATACCGAGCTCCTTACGTTTTGATTCATCCATATGATAAACGTTCTCTTGGACTGAGTCGCCAGGATCTATCTTCTTCTTTATGCCATCCATCCCAGCTTCGAATATTACTACGTAAGCTAAGTACGGATTACATAATGGATCTGGACATCTGAGCTCAACCCTCGCTTCGCCCTCCTTCCTTAAGAAGTACCCAGGGATTCGAACTAAGGTCGAGCGGTTACGATATCCCCACGTTATACACGTCGGAGCTTCGAAGCCTGGCATGAGCCTTTTATAGCTGTTGACGGTCGGCGCTACGATGGCGCATAAAGCCCTCGCATGATCCAAAAGGCCTCCGATGAAGTATCGACAGAGCTGCGAGATCCCGAGGCTATCGTCAGGATCGTAAAAGAGGTTCTTGCCGTCGGATTTAAAGAGCCCTACGTGGACGTGCATGCCGCTCCCGGGGCGATTAACCCAAGGCTTAGGCATGAAAGTAGCTATACAGCCGTATTTCTTACGAGCTAACGCCTTAGCTACGAATTTATAACGTACGACGTTATCCGACGTTATCAAAGGCGTTGAGTGCTCAAAGTTCACTTCATTTTGAGCTGAGCCAACTTCATGTTGCTCCCTTTCTACAACAATGCCCATTTTGGATAGTATATCGCACATATCCATCCTGAAGAGCTCGGTTAAATCTCTCCCCGGCGAAATATCAAAGTAACGTCGTTCATCCTTCACGTGATCCTCGATTGGGCGAACTTCGCTCGGCCCGTGCTCCTTCGCTAAGTAGAACTCAACCTCAGCCGCTACCGTCGGTATGAAGCCTTGTTCCTCTAGCTCATTCGCTTTCGATCGACAAATCGTCCTAGAGTCGCGCGAGAACGCTCTTCCGTTCGGTTCATGGATATCACATAAGACCATGGCGGTCGGCCTATCATAAAAGTAATCCGGAAGCCTTGTTAACGTGCTTAAGTCCGGCTTCATTACGATATCGCTTTCCTCGATTGACGTATAACCAGGTATGGATGAGCCGTCGAATCCAACTCCTTCGATAAGCGCTCGACTAGCTCGCGGTAACGATAAGGTTCTACCTCTTAAGCCTCCTAACAGGTCGGTAAAGCACGATATCACGTACTTTACGTCCCCCATCCGTTGAATGATTTCTTCTAACGGATGATCGCTCGAGCCCTTAGATCCTTTCATGCGAGTTCTCGTAGGTTTTTGAACAAACCTCTTTATCGAAAGACGAATTTAAGCATTTTTCTCGATTTTCTGAGCAAAAGTCTTATATATTTCGTTAAAAATGAACAAATAATCAAAGAGGCTCCGTTAGGATTGGATGAGATAGACGTGAAAATATTAAAGCTGTTGACGATGGACGCGAGGCTTTCAAGCAGAGAGATAGCTAAGAAGATAGGGATTTCCGTAGGAACTGTTCTATCTAGAGTTAAGCGTTTAGAAAAGGAAGGCGTTATAAAAGGATATTCTGCTATAATCGATTATGGGAAATTGGGTTATCAATTAACTGTTATAACGGAGGTAACTATTGCAAAGGGCAAACTTTTAGAGTTAGAAAATGAAGTTGCAAAGTGGCCAAATATATGTTGTGTATATGATGTAACTGGATTAACAGATGCTATTGTAATAGCGAAGTTTAAAACAAGGGAGGAGTTAAGTAACTTCACGAAGTCTTTATTAAGCTTACCGTTAGTTGAAAGGACGAATACACATGTGGTTTTAACGACGGTAAAGGAGGACTTCAGGTTAACGCTTTAATCGTGAACTAATAGGTCTTAAGCTTAGTTTACTTTCGTAGCTTTTGAACGTTTATGGATTCCGTTTCCGTATTCTCGTAGAATTGCCTTAATGAGGACAACTCAAGTATGCTATAGAAAGGGAGATGGCGACGCTGAAGGCTAAGGCCGACGTCAGCCCAGCGCTACTGATTAATGGCTTATACTTCGTGGGACGGTGGAGGGCTTCGCTGAGCTCAAGGCGGAGCTTACATGTAGGCTCTAACTTTTAAGACTGACGGTTAATCTATTATGCAGATATTTTATTTTATGTCCACAAGCGTTATGTGAACGCTGGAATTAGTAGCATTTCTTTTTTGAGTTTTGTTTAAGGCTCTACTGGACTTTATGCACAAATCCATGATTTTCACATCTACTGCAGCCCAGAGTAGCTACTCACCATTCAGCTTAAACTTTGTTTCATCTATATCCATAATCCTTCCTATGCTTCCTTAAGCCTCCTAAACTACGGCAGGATAAGCTTATGGCTAACTTAAGTCTCTTAAGGCTCTTACGATAATCTTATAAGGGAGCAGAGCAATGGAATAAAAGACCTTACAGGCGAATCAAATGAAGATCAGTATAAGCCTTGCCGACACTACTAAGCAACTATCACATGAAATAGGCCGGGCCATAGTTGATATTGAAAAGGGAAGATATCATGACGTCACACGCAGACTGGATAAAATAATTGACGTGATGAATAAGGAGACTGAGAGGTACCTATATCAACCAGTTCCCCTGTCTGAGAAATCCAAGGTTTTAGTACTAGTTGATGATATAGCTACTTTCAGTAAAGTCATTGAGGACTGTAGAGATGTTATGAACTAATTATGCAAGATTCAAGAGCCTGAAAAAGTACAAAAGCTTAAATTACAAATAATTGGACATTTGAAAGTAGTACAAGAAGGCCTCAAGAGCTTTGCAGAGTAGTTTTCATCATCAGTTGAAACCAATTACTTGGTAAAGATGCGATTGATTTTTGGTATCATTGGTATAATGACTTTCCAACTCCTAAGGAAAATTATGAACCAGTACGAGTTAAGATGAAAAATGGGAACGTTGCAGGAGTGTGGATAAGATAACATTGGAAAAATTATCACTATGACGATGTTATCTTAATCAATAACAAAGTCGAAGTTGCTTTCTTAGGTCCCATGCATATACCGTGGGTTCATAGACGAGGGAATGATTCACGTTTTCGATTTGTAGTTAAATTTATGGCAAGAGACGATGATTATCCAATTATACCATCAAGTCCACCAAAATATTATAAAGACCCTGACCATAAATTAGGTTGTGTAAACTACGAGGGATGGCCGCCACTTTTATAGAGATATAAACAGAAGGAGGAAAAATTATTTTAAATAGTACCAATATAGCGAGTAGCAGCTTGAAATAGAAAGGGCCGCACATTTAAAGCAGTTATCTAAATCTTATATAAAGATCTAGGCTTTCTACTTTGATGTTATCAAGTTTTATTTGAGCAATTTAGTTTACCTAAACTAAAACTGTTTCACAGGGCGAGGAGGAAAGATTACGCCCGTTTAAAGGCGCCTTTTAAGCAAGCTTTAACGAAGCCTAACGATGGAGCCGTTCGACATGAGCGATACGCCGATGTCTGAAAGGAAGAAAGAGGTCCTCTTGACCCTCGAAAGGCTTGGGTCCGCTGTCTACGATCAAATCGAAAGAGGAAGGTTCCCGTCGATAAGGATGCCGAGCCGCTCGGTGAACAACATCCGTTACGATCAAAACGTTCGTCAATACGTCTTAGGGGATAAGACGGCGATTAGAAGCTCTCGAAACGTACGCCATATTAAACCGTTCACCCAACTTATTTGGACTGCATTTTTCTCCCATGAGTTAACGACCAAGGGCAAGACTTCAACCCTTAGGGACGTATTCTACTCAGCTCAAGCTTACGACATATCGTTTAAAGATCAACAGGAGTCTGATAGCATCATAACGGATCTTGAGACTGTCTTAGGACTCGCTCGTGAGGACTTTAATATCTTCCCTGAGGAACGCTCGGTTTGCGGGGATGAGGTTATTCTGATTGAAAGAAACGGCGTTCTTAGAACGGAGAGAATAGGCGATTTCGTAGATCTTCATATCGAAGGGAAGATAGTCGCAACTGAAACAAAGGCTATGGCTGTTTCATCTGACGGCAGAAGTTACTTAGACGATGTCATATGTGCTTTAAGGCATGAGAATGATGAGCCTATTTATGAGGTGAAGCTTCGCGGTGGTTATAGCGTCAAATTGTCAGGTTATCATAGCATAGTGGTCTTAGAGGATTATAGAATAAGAAGGAAGAAGGTAATAGACTTGAGGGAGGGAGACCTTATCCCCGTCTGCTTTAACGTTCCAAACAAGGAGGGGATGGCCGAGATTAACGTGGCTGAGTTTCTCCTGGATGAATGCTTACATGATTTAGATGGTATATACGTTATTGGAGATGGAGATCCGAGGCGTTTCATTAAGAGGGGAATGTCAAGCAAGCTGAGGAAATCCTCTCGAATGATTTACCGTAATATAGTGGAGAAGGGAATAGTCCCCCTTAATCTCTATAAGGGAAGGGATGAGCTCCCGAGGGAGGGATATATAAGGCTAAAATACGCAAGGGATAAAGTTCCAGTTCGTATTAAAATAACGGATAGCCTCTGTAGAGTCCTTGGATATTATGTTTCAGAAGGATGTACAATACAAGGAAGAGCTATCTGCTTCTCCTTTGGGAAGGAGGGTAAGAAATGGGCTGACGACCTCAAAGGATGCTTTAAGGAATGTTTTAACGTTGAACTTACTAAGCCTACTGGCTCTGGAATGCAGCTCGTATACTATGGAAAAACATTGAGCTGGCTTTTATCGACTCTGTTAAAAGCTGGAGCTAAAGCTCCAACTAAAGAGGTGCCATTCATAGTCTTTAATCTCCCAAGGGACATGAAGATGGAATTCCTTAAGGCGTACTTGAGAGGAGATGGATGTTTATATGAAAGTAAGGAGAAAGGTGAAGTTATGTTATTAGCTTCAACCGTTAGCCGAAAACTTGCTTCAGACCTCTGCCTCTTGCTCGCTCAGCTTGGAATATTCGCAACCATTAAGGAGGGCAAACCAAGAAGCCATGAGCATAAAGGATGGAAGATAATCAGAAGGCATGAATCATATGATGTTATAATTAGAGGTACGTGGTTAAAAAAGTTAGAGAATTTTGTTAGGGATACCTTTGGTGTTCCGTTAATTCCACTAAAGTCAGGACGACAGCAGTTAGCGCATTGTTATAAAAAGAGCCTCCTTCAACCCTTGCTATCACTCCTTCCTTATGAAAAGAGGCAAAGGTATAGCGGTAAGTCTATCTCTTGGCTTAAGGCGATGGAAGCCATAAATACTATTGAATCATCAGATCCTAAAGTTGTTTTTCTGAAGAGACTTATTGATAATAAGATTATTCCAATGCCTGTTGTATCGATTGAGATTAAGCCAGCTCCTTCAAAGTTATATGACTTAGAGTTAAACCCAAGTCATACCTTCGTCTGCGGACTTGGACCTGTAGTGGTTCACAATAGCGCGATATTCGGCGATTTAACGATAGAATACACGGTGCCGGGTTACGAAGGGAAGCGGTTGAACCTCGCTTCCCATCCTGATGGCGTAATGATCGGGCCGGCTTTAACGTCAGCTGCCTTCGTTAAGACGAGCGCGGATAAGGTCATAGCGATTGAAAAAGGCGGCTTATTCACTAGGTTCATCGAGGAAGGCGTACATAAGCGATTCAACGCCATCCTCATTAACACGGCTGGCCAGCCTCCTCGTTCTACTCGTTATATTATTCGTAGGCTTAACCAAGAGCTAAATCTTCCCGTACACATACTTACGGATAGCGTAGCTGGCGATGAGCCGATCGTCGTTCGAAGGGGTGGCGAAGTTAAATACCTAACCATTAAGGAATTCGCTGATCTCGTTTTTGGTGAAGAAGGGGACGGCTCACCAGAATGGTGTATGTTACAAGGCCTAGGTTGGGAGACTTTAGCGCACGACCCCGATACGAATGAGGTAAGGTGGTCTCCTATCGTTTGCGTATATAGGCATAAAGCCGCAGGGCCTCTACTCCAAGTTAAGCTTGAAGACGGCCGTGAGATTAAGGTGACCAAAGATCATAGCCTCTTCACCTTAAGGGAAGGTAAAGTCGTACCGATTGCAACATCGCAATTAACGATTAATCAATACATCATGGTACCCTTTTGCTTTCCATCGATAAATGCTGAATTTAGCATGCCTTCAATCATTAATAACAACCCATACCTTCCCGTCGAAGCATTTCCAGAGCTATTTCAAGTGAGTGGGTTCGACCTCTTACAACGCCGTCAAAAAAAGGTATCGTATGAGCACCTAAGGCCGCGGGTTAAAAAATTGTTAGCCGCCTTTGGAGAGCTAGCGAGCGGTGGGCTGATATCTCGCGGAATCCTCAGGTTCTTAACGAGAAAGGGCTACGTCGTTAAGAGCGGTTCGGATTACGTGATTACCCAAAGTGGATGGAAGGCAGTTGAAGTCTTACGGAGGGCCTCCACCCTATTAAACGGACACCTCCGTCCAGCGAGGGTAACGGAGATAAAAGAGATTCTTGGAGGAGAACTCGTTTACGACTTAGCCGTTCCGAAAGGCCGGAGTTTCATCGCAGGTTTCGGCGGCGTTTTATGCCATAATAGCGACCCCTGGGGCATGCACATAGCCATGGTGATAATCTCGGGCTCGGCCTTAGCCGCTCATTTGCGCGAGCTAACGACTCCTGACGCTAAGTGGATCGGCGTTTGGGCGACGGACATCGTTAAGTACGACTTACCGAGCGATCCGCTTACGAACGAGGACGTCAAAAGGCTTCAAGAGCTACAAAGGGATCCTAGGTACGAAGGCGAGCTTTGGCAAAGGGAGATAAAGACCTTCTTGAAGATTAAGCGAAAGGCCGAGCAAGAAGCGTTTAGCAGACATGGGTTGACGTACATAGTCGATGAATATCTACCGGCGAAGTTGAAGGAAGCGATTGAGCAAGGTTGAAGGAGGCCGGTAGAGCCTCCGATGAAAAGCGTCAACCTAAGCCTAAGGGCTTGGCCCACGAGCCGACGTAACTTTCTCAACTATTTCAGCGGAAGCTCCCTTGCGATGGCCGAGGGATGAGGCAATAAGCAACGTCCCCACGCCCAAGTCGTCCCATTAGGCCTATAAGCTTGAATTCGCGCTTGTGTTAAACCCGTGGGTTGTTGGAACAGGAGCACCTTACCTTCGTAAGGCGCGTTCGCTGAGCGCTTAACAACCCAAGAGGTCCTTTAGCAGCATAGCCCGACGAGGTCTTGGCCGTGGAGGCATCATCCCTTAAGCCATTCTTCGATCCGTCGTCGATAGCAGTAATAGGTGCCTCTCGACTGACCGCCAGCGTTGGAGGGGTCATCTTTCGAAACCTCCTCATAAACAAGTCCAGAGGCCTTTTGAAGGCTGAGCTTCATCCAGTGAACCCTAAGTACGACAGCGTGCTTGGAGTTAAGTGTTACAAGGAGCTTAAGCGGGTTCGAAACGCCGAGCTAATCGTAATAGCCGTTCCAGCCGCGTCCGTGCCGGATGTCATGGAGCAGGCGAGGGATGTAGGGGCAAGGGCAGCGATCATCATCTCAGCGGGGTTTAAGGAGGTTGGGAATGAGCGGCTCGAGCTGGAAGTCGTTCGAATCGCGAGGAAGGGCGGGGTTCGCGTCATAGGCCCGAATTGCCTCGGGGTTTACGATCCGTTCACCGGCGTTGATACGCTCTTCCTCCCTGAGTTTAAGCCCCTTTCGACAGGCGAGGAGGTGTTAGCAACGCCAAGGCCCATCCCGGGCTCGGTGTTGTTGATAAGCCAAAGCGGGGCGCTAGGCGTGGCGGCGTTGGACTACATGGCTGGGAGGGCCATCGGCCTTAGGTGTTTCATCAGCTTAGGTAATAGAGCTGATGTGACGGAGCACGAGCTCCTTGGCTACTTCCGAGACGACCCTCGAACTAAGGTCATAGCGCTTTACATCGAGTCGATAACGAACGGCAGGGCCTTTATGAAGGAGGCCATCAAAACGAGCTACGTCAAGCCCATCGTAGCCCTTAAAGCGGGAAGGTCTGAAGCTGGCGCTAGAGGGACCGTCTCTCACACGGGCTCGTTAGCTGGCGTGGACAAGGTTTACGAAGCCGCCTTCGAGAAGTGCGGCATCGTAAGGGCTGGGACGCTATCCGACCTCTTCGACATGGTCAAAGCTCTTTTAAATCAGCCGCCGGCCTACGACGATAAAGTGGCGATATTAACGAACGCTGGCGGCCCTGCCATCCTCGCCGCCGATGCATGTGAGCTTTTGGGGCTTAAGGTCGCGATGCTTCAGAAGGAGGTCGTCGAGGCCTTTCGTCGAAACGTTGAAGCGGGGATCTTCCCATGGATCGCCACGTTCTCAAACCCAATCGATCTATCCGGTAACGCGACGGATGGAATGTTCAAGGAGGCCTTGAGAATATTGGTCGACGACGAAGGCGTTAACGCCATCATCCTCATGACGTTACATCACACGCCTTTCATAACGGAAGGGGTCGTCAAGGAGGTTATCGAAGTCGCGCGAGGCGCCACTAAGGCCATCGTAGCGTGCGTCATCGGAGCGACGGAGATGGCGGAGAGGCTCATGAAGCTGTACGAAAGCTTCGGGATCCCAGCTTATCGCTTCCCCGAGGAAGCCGCTAAAGCCATTTACGCCTTAGTGAAGTATGGCGAATTCCTAAAGGAGCGGGAGTTGTTGAAATCGAGCCTCATTGAGGTACATGACCTAGGATGACCCTAGCGTCGATGACGGTGGACCCCCTTTCGTAGACGAAGATGGGGTTTAAGTCGAGCTCGGCTATTTCAGGAAGCTCAACGAGGATCTTCGAGACCTTGACAACAATCTCAACCACCGAGTCGACATCGAGCGGCCTCCCACGAAGGCCGCTGAGGACGCGATAGCCCCTCACCTTCTTGACGAGCTTAACCGCCTCACATTTGTTAATCGGGGCCACGGCGAAGGCTACGTCGCCTAGCGCCTCGACGAAAATGCCGCCAAGCCCGAATGCGACGATGGGCCCGAACGTCGAATCCCGCATGCCTCCGATCATTACTTCGATGGACTTAGGCATCATCTTCTCAACGAGGATGCCGAAGATTCGAGCTTCAGGGGCATTCCTCCTAACGTTTGATAACAAGTCCTCATAGGACCTCTTGAGCTGGGCTGAGCCTTCGATGTTCAACATGACGCCGCCTACATCCGTTTTATGTACCACATCTGGCGAGACAACCTTAAGCACGACTGGATAGCCCATCCTCTCAGCGGCTTCAACAGCCTCCATCACGTTTGTAACAAGCTTATGCGGAACGACAGATATGTTGAAGTTTGAGAGGAGGGCATAAGCCTCATGTGGAAGAAGCATCCTCCGCCCCTTGTTCAACAAGTCCCTTAAGGTCGCCTTGACATCCGTCATGTTAACCGCCCCTTACGATAAGCTTCGATGACATCAGCTGTTCTCGCATAGGGCTTATAAGCGGTTCAATCGCATCGCGTCCTTGATATCGGAATCGATGAATTCGTCGACGCAAGTGAAAAGAAAGGCTCTCATTGCTGTTGGTAGCTTCCTCCACGCATTTGGTTACATCATTAGCCGTCAACGTCATCCGTTCGCCCCGAATGCTCCCCGTGATGGGAGGGATGAAAGTTAATGCTAGACCGGAACGGTTGCGCTTACGTTATCCTCTGGAGTTATCCCGCAGAAGGGGCCTCGGCCCCGGGCCATGTTCTTGACGGTTGGTTAAAGAACAAAAAGAAACGGCTTTAAAGGCGCCTCGTTCAACGGATTGTTGAAGCCTCATGAGCGAAAGGGCAGGCCCTTCGATCGTAATCGCCGAGAGGTTCCTCGGGTTGCTCATGTTCATCGTTGGTACGATCTTAGCGTATCACACCCAAGCTAACCTAAGGGACTTCGCGGCCGAGATGGGAAGGGAGGCGGCCGCTTATGCTCAAATCCTCACGGCCTTTGGGCTTTTGCTCGCGTTAATAGGCGTGCTCCTGCTGTTCGCTAAGGTCAAGTGAATTCGACAACGCTATAAGCATCGAATTCGTTATAAAGCGCCAGATGGGTAAGTGCAAGATTTGCCAAAGGGTTTCGCCGTTCATCTCTAGCAAGTTAGGCGTTTGTAAGGAATGCGTTCGAAATAGTCCTGATGAAGCCTTAAGGATTACGAGCGAAGTTCACGCGAGGGCTAGGGCGGCCTTCGGCTTGCCCCCTGAGCCCCCTCAAACCCTTGACGGCATACCTTGTGGGATTTGTGCTAACAATTGCAAGGTGGGCAAGGGCGAGAGAGGTTATTGTGGCTTAGTGGTTAATCTAAACGATAAGCTCGTTAGGCTAGGCGGAATGCCAGAAAGAGGCGTTTTAGAGTGGTATTACGATTCGCTGCCGACGAATTGCGTCGCTTGGTGGTTCTGCCCTGGCTGTACTGGAAGGGGATATCCGAAGTACGCTTACAAGCCAACTGCAGAGTATGGTTATCTTAATTTAGCGGTCTTTTATGGTGCATGTCTGCCGGAATTTGAAAAAGTATTCGCAATTATCGATGGAAAACCTATTATTATTGCAATAGGTAAGCTCGTTGAGTTTGTATTACAAAATAGCTCTAAAACAACTACACTAGATCGGTTTACAATAGCTAAATCGTATTCGCAGATCAAGGTCGCAAGTTTAGATCAGGATCACAGGATAAAGTATGTATCCCTAAAAAGGGTGTCGAAAAGAATGTTCAAAGGGCATATACTCAAAATAGGTTTAGAAAAAGGGCGAACGCTATATGTAACCCCAGATCATCCTATGCTTATCCTACAAAAGGATGGATTCGCAATTACTGCTGCTGAGCATCTTAAAGTTGGAGACTACATACCAGTCATAAAACATTTGCCAAATTCATTAGATAAAGTAGACGAGATAAATCTAATTAATGCATTTACTAAAAGAGGCCTTGAACATAAAATAATGGTGCATGGAGCAAAGCAATTATTATATGGCAAAAAGAATCTTAGAATACAATTAAACGTAAGGAAGCATCTAATTGATAACTGGAGGAGAAGTGATTCACTTCCATTATGGGTCTTTAATGCCTTAAATGATGGCAAAATTCCTTTAAGTAACTTAAAAATTGGGCTGAAGTATTCCAGCAAGAAAAACTTAATTAAAGCTGTCTTACCAATGAATCGAGAGCTTGCTAGATTATTGGGGTATTATCTTTCCGAAGGGAGTTGCTCTTATGGAAGAATAGGATTTAGTGTAGCATGGGGTGAAGCGGATATTGCTGATGAAATACAAAACCTCCTACGACATGTATTTAACGTACCTTCGAAGCGCAAAGTTATGAACTGGAAGGGAAGGGAAAGTTCTTTAGTAGTCGATGTCAGAAATAAAACGATTGAACTGCTTTTTAAGGAGGTTTTTGAAGTGGGCGAAGATAGCTATAACAAAAAGGTACCATGGTTCTGTTATACATGGAATGAGGAATATATAGGCGAGTTAATTAATGCTTACTTCGTTGGCGATGGTCATGTTCGCCAATCAATAAGCAATAATAAAAAACGTAATAGCTTAATCGTTCTTGCAAATACTGCTAGCCAAGATTTAGCGCTAGGAGTTAATTTACTTTTATCATACTTAGGTGTTCAGACTTGTTTAAGACAACCGAAAGATAGCAGAAGCACCTATCTAATTAACATACAGGGCGGTAGAAGCCTTCAGATATTCTTCGAGAAATCTCCAAGCCTCTTCATCAGAAGAGGATTTCATAAAGTTCCAAAACCAAATCCTCAAGCGTTAGCACCTGTTTTTGAACTTTACCCACGTTTCCTCCTTCGAGACGCTTCTTTAAAAGTCGCGCACAAAAGGATTAGCCTTCGGAGAGTAAATGAGTTAGGTCTCAGAGGATCTGCCTTACTAAACGGATTAATCGAAGGTGATGTCCACCCTATAAGAGTTAGGAAAATCGAACTCATTCCATATGAAGGCTACGTTTATGATTTAGAAGTAGATAGTTCAACAGCGCTTTATGCAACTTTTATGCTAGCTTCAGGTGCGGTGATCCATAACTGCAGTTATGATTGTCTTTACTGTCAAAATTGGCATTATCGAAAGCTTGCGTCTGAAGCTAGGCCTTTCATGAGCGCGGAATCCCTCGCCAAAGTCGTGGATAAACGCGTCTCCTGCGTTTGTCATTTCGGAGGCGATCCGTCCCCGCAGGCGTTGCATGCGTTAAGGGCCAGCGAGGTGGCTCTCGCGAGGGCTAGGGACGAGGGTCAGATATTACGTATTTGTTGGGAAACGAACGGCTTTTGGAACCCTAAGTTAGCGTTGAAAGCGGCTGAGCTCTCCTTTGAAAGCGGGGGGATCGTTAAGTTCGACCTTAAGTTCTGGGACGAGGGCTTGAACAAAGCGATTTGCGGCGTCAGCAACAAGCCATCCTTCGAGAACTTTCGAACGATCGGCGATAAATTCTTCAAAGAAAGGCCGGAGGTGCCGATTTTAACGGCTAGCACGTTGCTCGTCCCAGGTTACGTAGACGAGGAGGAAGTTAGTTCGATAGCTAAGTTCGTCGCGAGCGTGGACCCTCGAATACCGTACACGCTCTTAGCGTTTTACCCATGTTACGTTATGAACGACCTACCGACCACGAGCCGTAAGCTAGCTTACGATTGTTATGACGTCGCTAGGAAGCATCTAGAGAACGTCCGCATAGGCAATATTCACCTTTTGTCCTAACAATGGCTTTTAACGTTAAAACATCCCTCCTACTTACAAACTTCTTAAGGACGGCGTTCTGGCTTATGGCTAGAACTTTTATGTAGTCAAAATCTAAACCGTACCCAGCAGGGTGGCTATAATGGTAACTAGGGAATAACTCATACATATGCTACACATTACGTTTTCAATCCTAGAACCAATAGATGGCTAGTTGATTACGATCCAACAACTACATCTGGCGTCACTACGGTAACTGTAAGTCTCATGGCAGCTTGAAAGCACGGAATGCCAATAAACCTTCCACAAGCGCAGCCTCAGCTTAGAGCCTTCCCTAAGGGGAAAGCTTATTTATATTAGGAACTATTATAACCCCCTATGCACCAATGCAACTGCGATTGTTTGATAAAACTACATACGATTTTAATACGAGGTACGACTCATGAAGGGGGGAGGACGAAATCACCTTCAGTTACATTGATGCTCTCGGCGATGTTCCTACTGCTTACGCCTTCGCTTGCAATGAGCGTTCTCGTCGATCCGAAGTTAGTCGAGGTGCTACTTGACGGATACTATCGAACCCTTGGTGAAGCCATATGGGCATAAGCTTGAAGGCATGCTCGGTAAATATCGCGTGATAAGGAGGTTTGTAAACGTAACGTACTCCGAGGTAACCCTGCCATCCGTGGCGCCGGGCACCTATGTAATCAAGGACGTGATATGGCACGGGCATGGGTGCACGTCAGGGACCTGGATATGGAAGGTTGTGCCTAAAGTCGTGAAAGTAAGGGGAAGCGCTCCTTTTGCCCTCATAGGTAGCGTCTAAATCCTGACTCATGCTAAACGGATTTCAATACTCATGAACGGCATACTGATCGTAATGAGTTTGCATACTTAGCCCTAGAACTCCCTTCGCTCACCTAAAGATCCTTAAGCCATCATCTAAGAAGTAAACCCGTGAAAGTCTATGCGCTAATTACGACACTAAATACGAGGGAAGGCCTCCCTTAACAACCGTTCAAATACGCTAAATGACATTTTAATACTGAGTTATGAAGCACTTCAAGCATATTTCTATGCGTTATGCATGCTTCTCCAAGTACTTGAGAATATCCATCGCGATAGTCCTCCAGCCCCTCGACAAGGCCTTTGCATTCTCCCATATTTCTAAGTAATTCACATCTAGATACTCATGAACTAATCTATTCCTCACGTCCACAAGCCTCTCCAGTAAAGCTGCTGATTCAGCATCGATTATGCCCTTTAAGCACGCGATTCTCATGTACTCCTTATATCCCTCCGCGATGCCCAACCTTAAGCCCCTGATCACGTGTTTTATTAAATCCATGATGCCCTCAACGGCCTTATGAAGGCGCCTTTCGAAAAGCTCTAGCAAATCCTCATCCGCTAAGACCTCATCGAGCTTCCTTGAAGACGTAAGCTTGTTAATCCATTCCACGCGCTTGGTGACAAGTTGTATAACTCTATCGATAAACAGCCTATTTATGGGGTTATCGGAGAGGGCTATCAACGTCTCCCTTAGGATGGAGTCGCCGAACTCTACTAACTCCATAGGGATGCGAGATAATAACTCATCCTCTTTCTCATCGCTCCCTAAGAGCCTTACTCCATTCTTCAGGATCGCTATTATGAGGCTTGAAGGCGCGAACCGTAAGTTGACGACATCCACCTCGTCCTCTGAGATACCTAACTCCTTGGACAACGTTCGAGCCACGAGTTTACATGCTTCGCCGCTCTCGGTGAGTACAGCTACGTCAACATCACGTGATGTAGCCATGGGATCTTCTACGAGGCTCCCGAAGAGGTAAACTAGCTCCAGACCCTTGACATCTGAAAGCGCTTCCCTTAGCCTCTCAACTATAAACCCACAGCTCTTCATGCCTAAGGCTCGCTCCCGAAATATCACTCCTCCTTAAAAACTTCGCAAATCCGCGTAACGGCGGCTGGCGATGTACGCGAAAGCGCTGAAGCGAAGCGAACGGGCGGCTATTCCTTATTCGCTCATCAAACAGTAGCTTAAGGCCTCGAAATACTCATGCTTCCGGCGACGACGGCCTCGTCCAGCGGAAGCCTTAACCCGGGGAGCCAGAGGTAGTAAACGCCAGTTCTTAGGAATACGAGGTCGTTGCTTAGGGTTGGAATCCTGAGGAGCCTCCATATGAGCTCGTCAAGTGGGAAGAACGGGAATATGAACGGCCTCTTAGGCTTCTCGACTTCGATCGTAGGGGCGTCAGGCGGGAGCCCAGCTAGCTCCCTCGCTATCTTGACGGCGTCTTCGAACGTTCCGACGTAGTCGACTAAGCCGACCTCCTTCGCTTGCTCGCCGACGTAAATGCCAGCCCTGAAGACCTCGTCGGCTACCTTAGGCCTCCTAGCGCGAACCCTCTTTACGAACTCACCCGCTATCTCATCGACTATGCCCCTAAGCATAGCCTCCTCCTCAGGCGTCATCGGCCTATGGAACGCCCCTATGTCCTTAAGGTCCCCTGACTTTATCACGACGAACTCTATGCCGAGCCTCTCGAGGAGCCTGCTGGCGTCAACTCTCATGAATATCGCCCCAACGGAGCCCGTTATGCAACCGGGCGAGGCGACTATTTTACTAGCTGGCAAGGCTATGTAGTAGCCACCGCTTGCCATGAGCTCCGATCCGTAAACCACGACGGGCTTCTCTTCGTTTAATCTCGTGAGGATCTTGTAAATGTCCTCGCATGACGCCGGGCTTCCTCCTGGGCTGTTGATCGATATGACGACGGCCTTAGCGGCTGGGTCTTCGAGCACCCTCTTGGCGTAATACGAGACTTCATCCGGCGTGATGGCTCTTCCCCAGAGGAACGCTGGCTCCGGCGCGTGCTCTAGTACCATCCCCCTTAGCTTGACGACGGCAACGTAAGGCTGCCTCGGAGGGGCGAGGACGCCGTGGCCTATCGCTACGCCGATCGCGATTAAAGCCGCGGACGTTACGACGGATATCACTATAAGCGCTAAGACTCGTCTCTCCATCGTGGATCAAGATGGCTTTTAACCGAAGGCCTTATAAGCCTTTTTCGACGCGCTTCTCATTATGCATTAGCTTTTTAAAGCTATCTACTAAATCCTTTCGATGAGCGCTGAAGTGGAAACGGAGCTGAAGGGCGCGAGCGCCCTCGGCGGCGTCGGCTACATCCTAATACTGGTGGCGGGCATCGCAGCCATCCCGCTTGGCATGGCTGGCACGTTAATAAGCTCGGCAATCACCATCATAGGACTGACGCTAGCTCTCGTAGCCCTTAAGAAGGTCTCCGATGTTGTTAAAGACCCGTTAATCTTCAAGAACTACTTGATCTCATTTGTGATAATAATCATAGGGATTATCATAGGCGCTATTGCGTGGACTCTTTACATGCCTCTTTTACTCGACCCCATGGCTTGGCTTGACCTAGGAGCTCTCATCGGCATGCTAACCATAGTATTCGCGATCTTAGCCGTCTCGTGGGTCACAATGACCATATCCGCCGTGTTCCTTAGGAGGAGCTTTAACTCGGTAGCCGATAGGCTTAACGCTAAACTCTTTCGAACGGCTGCGCTCGTTTATCTAATAGGCGCCGCGTTGATCATAATCCTCATCGGGGCCTTAGTCGTATTCGTAGCTGAGATACTCATCGTAATAGCGTTCTTTACGATGCCTACGAAGCTTCCAGCAAAGCCAGCTTAACTCGGCCAAACTCCCTTTTTATTTTAACGCTTTGCAAGCTCGCTTTAGCCGCGGGCAAATCGAGGAGCGTCCATTGAGAGATGCGGCTTTCGCGAACAGCATGCGACGGTAAATTGGCGTGCTATGTACTGCTTTATGATGGCCTTCTTAGATAGCGCTAAAGCCTGGCGTTACTTTATACCATCCGGCGGGAAGGCATCTTAAAATCAATTCATTCGTTGGATCCGACCTAGGGGATCTGCGAAGGGCCTCTCCTTAGCTTGTCCAAAGGCTCGTCGGAGAAGCGCCATAAACCCCTCGCTGGATCCTCGATGGCTATCTTTAGCTCGCTCGCCAACATGTCGCTAATGAGAATTTCATCAATTAGCTTAGAAATGACGGCTGTGGCTACGACGGGCCCGACCTCCCTATCCTCAGGTATCACCGTAACCTCGACCGACCTTGGCACTCGAAAAACGCTGACCATGGCCAACGACCTATATCGCTCGATGGTCGCCGTCGGTGGAGGCGGGTGAAGCTTCAAGCTCCTCGCTAGCCTCATGGAAAGACTTTTTTACTAAGTAGATAATAAAACTTGACTTCGTAAGGGCTTGTAAGATGGTCACAGGTCTGCCTGCGCTCCAGTTCGTAAGGGAACTTGACTTCAAAATCGTTAAAGAGGAATGGTCGATCATTAAATTGGCAGACGGCTCGATCATCAAGTTTAAGCCCGTACTGCTAAGGGTATTCGAAACAGATGCGAAAGACCCCATTACTGGCGAGCCCGTATATAGCGTCGAAAGCCAGAATATCGCAGTAGTTAAAAGCCCTAAGGAGCTACGAGGACGGCCTTCGGAACATGTACCACCTCTGCCAGAAGCACTAAAGATGCCGCACGAAGAGGTCGAGGTGCTCGAGGTATCAGATCCGCACTGGAATACGTATGAACTTGAGACGGGAAAGAGGATCAGGACGAAGGCTGTCATAACGAACGTCTACAGGATAGAGGGCGTCTTTGATCGCTATGGAAACCCCTGCTATGTGGTCTTATCCCAAATGGTGGTCGGCAGAAGCAGGCTTTCGCTTGAGGAACCAAAGCGAACCGTTCAGAGTTTCGGGGAGATTTACTCATCGCTTCCAAGGTTTGAGCTCTCTTCAGCGCCAAGGTACCTCTTAATCCCCAACTGGTCATCACAGGAAAGGCTGCTGAGCTGGACGATGCCTCCCATCACGCTCCACGAAGATAAACTCGTAATAGACCTTAAGACGATGGAAGTAGGACGCCCTTATCAAGTGGAATATAAGGGCAGGGTACGCATATTCGTTAAAGTACGTGAAGGCGTTATTGACGTTTACGAGGTAATCGAGGGGTGACAGCATCCATAGAGCTTTCCTTCAAGAAGGTTATCCACGTAATCAGGATAGAAACCGATGAACTTGAAGTTACGAAGCCGAAGGTATTGAGGAAGCGAGTGCGTATATTAGGTGAGAGGATACTCGTACCCCATCTGCAAGAGGATGGAACGATTCATTGGTATGAGAAATAAGACAGCCCATTTCGACCGATCTTCATCTTGACCGCCATCAAGATGGGAATCGCTATTTCAGGCTCATCTGTTATGAAGCCCGTGTTTACGAAAGCTAGCGCTCGCGTCTCAATTCCGCTTTCGCGCGACCTCAGCTTTAGCTTGACCTTTACTGGCACGCTTCCATGCCTCCAACAACCTTAGCGGCACGAGGTAGCCTATCCTCTTAACGCGAACGAGGTAGCCTACCCTCTTAACTCCCTCCGGCAACGCGCTCACTCAGCTTCTAATAGTGCGATTGTTTATAAAAGCCAGACGGAAACCCGTGCTTCGGCGGAAGATGAACGGTCGGGCTTGGATTCCTTCAAAGGCCAACGGCCCTCCTAAACGAGGGTTGGCATTTACATTCAAGCGTTAAACGGTTAGGCCGTCGTTAAAGCTAGGGCGGAGAACGAGAGTCGAATAAGCTGAAGTTTAACTGCGAATATGTACTCGCTGGAATCGACGGATGGGCCTCGACTTAATGTCAGAACCTCGCAAGCTTCCGAGTTAAAGACCCTAATCTTCGGGCGCAGTGAAGCCGTAACGCTTGGGTAACGTTCGCCTGGGGATGCGCTCGTCGTCCTAACGGTTTACGGCCATTTGCCTCAAGTCGGCCGTTCGTTAGCCGTTCAGCTGCCCTTATGGCCCTTGAGCGATGCAGACCCAAGTGGTGATGATGGGGGAGTTGAACCATAAGGTTTTTAACAGGCTGGCTAAACATTTAACGCTCTTCACTTGATCGTGCGGAGGTTCTTCGCTTGAAAGAGGTGAACGTTAACGAAGATCAGGCTACGTACTCCATGAGCCAAGTAGATATGCTATTTGAAGGTGCTGAAAGACTTTACGAGGAAGCTCTGGATGATTTAAGGGAAGGCAGGTTAAGGATCAAAGGGTTTTCCAACCTCGACTTGACTTTCCAAGGAGTCGACGTCCCAGGTGGCGCGAGGTTTGAGGTCGCGGAGAACCTTAGGGAGGATATCGACGTGATCGTTGGAAGGCCTGAGATAGACGCTTGGGATATCGTCTTCACGCCGGAAGGTCCGAGGCCGAGGAAGGTACCGATAGAATTTGAGATAGTATGAAGATATAGGCTCCGCTTGATAAACTCTAACGACAGGAATAACTGCTAGACGTAACGTTTAAAAGATTAAGATGTTACAAGCGGCTGTAGAGGATGTCCGAAAGCAAGATTAGTGAACTACTCCTCCTTATCGAAAGGGGCTTCCTGCTTCAACGATGATCTGCGGCGTCTCCACGGGCTTGAATCCGGGCTATCCCGCTTCAACTTCCCTTCGGCTTTACGGGATGCAGGGCTCGAAGCGGCGTTACGCATCCAACCTCATGCCTACAGGTTGACGGATTAATGCGTATGAATTGAGGATGTAAGCGCATCGGATTTCATCCCCCCTCTCACGAAAGGGGACTTCACGCTGATAGAGTTAAACTCGCGCAACGCCTCTGTAGGCACGCTTAAGCTGCTCAGCCGCCCTTACCCCTCTTTGGATGTATAACAGCTAATTTACATGTAGGCTTAAGAGGCGCTCGATACGTCATTACGGTGAAAAGATCAACAGGATCTACGCTTCAGCCATGACCTCTAAAGCTGGTGTTAAAGGCACGTTAACCCATTTATTTATCCGCCGACTGAAAAGGAATTGGATGAGGAGAGTCATTCGTCGAGCCTTGATCGTCGGGTTAGCGCTTATAGCCGTTAGCGCGTGGCATATTTTAACTTCCTTCGAAGGAGCATTAAAGCGTCAAAGAGCCTTCGTCATCGAAGTCATAGATGGAGATACTATCGTAATAGAAGGAGGCGTTAAAGTAAGGTTAATTGGAATAAATGCTCCTGAAAGAGGTGAAGAGTATTATGAGGAGGCTAAGTCCTTCTTAATGGATAAGATTCTATATCGAGAGGTTATATTAGAGCGCGATGTAGATGATAAGGATGCTTATGGACGAATTTTGCGATACGTATGGTTAAATGATGAATTAATCAATGCTGAAATAGTGAGGCTTGGTTTAGCAGTAGCTAAAGTGCATAGACCGAATGTTAAATATCAACACTTAATAGAAGCAGCTGAGCATGAGGCCAAGGTTAAGCGAGTTGGATTATGGAGTTAAAGGCTTGTTCATAGATTTACGCCGCTTGCGCTTAAGGTTTCCTCCTTCATTAACGGGCTTACGACGCAGTAATTGTGAATCAATCATTTAAGCGAGCGCTTACCTTTCGTAAGAGGGCATGAGAGGGCAAAGGTTCGGGGTAGGAATCGTCCTAGGGAAGGGCGTTCAAATGGAGGAGGGCGTAATAGTATGGAATTACGTCGTCATCGGCGATAACGTTAAAATCGGTCGTAATACGCGAATCGGCAGCTTTTGCGACATAGGAAGGGACGTTATAATAGGGGAGGGATGCATTATACAAGCCCATGTGACGATTTCAAACGGATGTAAGATAGGCAACAACGTCTTCATCGGCCCAAACAGTAGCCTTTTGAACGATAAGTATCCGCCGAGCGAATGCCTAACGCCTCCGACGATTGAGGACGAAGCAATAATCGGAGGTAGTGCGACGATCCTTCCGAACGTCGTCGTAGGTAGGGAGGCCGTCGTCGCCGCTGGAAGCTTGGTAACTAAGGATGTGCCGCCTAGAGCGGTCGTAATGGGGGCTCCGGCGAGGGTCGTGATGACGAGGTCGGAGTACGAGGCGAAGAAGGAGGAATTCGTTCGATTGAAGGGGAAAATCGACGTTGAAGTTAAAATTCAAGGTTAACGTCAGCTTCTACTTAGGAGTTCATATTCCATTTCCTTCGCTAAATGCTTATCCAATGCTTCAACCCTTCGTTTGACCTTCTCAACTTCCTCTAAAACGTTTGAATCCTTTATCTCCTCCTTCCTTAATTCGTTCGACTTTAATATCAGCTTAATGAACTCAGAATCATAACTTTTCAAAAGGAGCTCAGCATTCGGTATTAAACAATGGCCGCCTATGACGCCTGGGAAATGAATAGGCTTATTATGTAACACTCGATGCACATCCTCTAACATGCTTATGACTTCATTAAAGTCGGCCTTAAAGTGCCTTGATATACGATGCATCTCTTGAAAGCAAGCGATCATCCATGCCCTATACGTCGTCTCAAATAATTTAGCTAATTCAGTTTCAACGGGGCTTCTTAAGACCTTCGTCCTCATCCCTAATTCTTCGAAGTGAATACGTGCTAACTTAGTCGACTCCTCATTCACACCCCCAATATACTTAGGCCAAAAGAACAAATCCTCCTTCATACTATCTTTATTCCGATGCATTCCTAAGACAGGCGAATGAACGATATACGTTTGTGTTAAAGAATGAATAATATTCGTAGTAGTCAGTTGCACAGTGCTATTAATTATAGTCAAGCTCGGCTTAAACTTCTTCATATAATCAACCGTAGTCCTAATGAATTGTTCTATATCAAAGCATGGATAACAAATATGTAACACATCGACTTCTTCAGGTAACTCCCTTTGTTCCAATCCCTTCATCTTCTCTACGTTTATATCGAAGCCATAGACTTCGAACTTCCCACTCTCCTTAACTATCTCGAACAAAGGGCGTCCGACTTCGCCTAAGCCTACGATTAAAACTATTGGCTTCCTCAAAGCAGCTCACTAAAGCGCATTAACGTTACGAGCCGTTAAATGCCCCTTCGTAGAGGTAACTCCTTCAATCGTATTAAGGATCCTCTCCACTACGTCGATGGGGTTCTCAAGGCCCTCTAAAAGCCCTTTTACATCCCACCTCTCGCCGATGAGCTTAGCTGCGCGCCTTAAAAGCTCCCTTTCGCCCATCGTGAACATGGGGAAGCCCTTATTCGTTAAGTAATCGTTCACGTGAACGCGTCCGGCCAATGGTATCGATATCGCCGGCACCCCTTGGAGGGCCGCCTCCCTAACGATCGTGCCACCGGCGCCGACGGCCAAATCCGCTTGTGCAACAAGGCTCGCCGTGTCGACGAATTCCTCAGGCACGACGAGGCCCTCCCTAGGCGCCCTATCGTAACGAGGGAGGAAGACGACCGTCCCGAACTTCGTCAACTTCCTCGCCAACCCCTCCATCGGATCGGGCCTTCCTAAGGCGTAAGAAGCCTTAACCTCGAACTGTCTAACAACTATCAACGGCCTTTCATAGTCGTACTTCACCGAAGGCTCGAAGCCCTTCGCCCAAGCCACTTCGTCGACGCCGTCGAACGTCACGACGTTCCTCGCGCCGTAACGTTTTAAGTAAAGCTTCGGCACGGCCTTTGAGACGACTAGGAAGTCGGCTAAGGGGATCGTTAACCTGCTTACGGCTTCAGCATAAGGCGAATCGTACGTTAACACGATCGGCACGCCCAAACCATACGCGACCCTACATAAATCGACTGAACAATGGGATATCGCGATGTCAGGAGCCTCGTCCTTAAACATTTCGTAAAACGACATCTGCCTTCTCAAGCCCTCCATAAGCCTAGACGAAGGGGAAGATGGATCGTACTTTCCGATGGTGATGAAGCTTTCGTTAAGCAAGTTCGCTAACGGCAACGTATCAAGGTGCTCCCTCGTCGTTAAGATTACCTCATGGCCGAGCGACCTAAGGCGCCTTGCGATCGCAACCCCATAACGAACGTGCTTACCGGTGCAAGCGTCGTACCAAATCTTCATGTCGATTAACCTTCCCTCTCATGAGCTTAAGCGCCGTCCTTATTACATTAATCGACCGATTAAGACGGCGAGCGAAGCGAATGCGGCGAAGATAGCTGACGTCATTAAGACCAACCGTCGCTCCGTAGAGGGCTTATAGTACGCTATTAGCGTTAAAAGGCTCCTCCTATGGTTTGCTCGTAACTTCATCCCACTTAACTCTAACCCGATGGTTCTTTTGAGGATGAGGACGTTTAACAGTACAAGCGAGGAGTTGAAAACGTATGGTAGGATTGATATTAGTAGCGTTTGCTCTATGTTGGCGATGATAGCATAAGATGCTAAAGTTATTCCTGCAGCAAACGAGCCGGTGTTTCCAACGAATATCTTCCCTCTGAAGTTGAAGAATGCTAATGAGATGTATGTACATAATGGAACGTAAAGTAAGATGCGATAGCTTTGATCTGATGACAATAAAAGGGCTGTTAACGCAATGGATGGGCAGATGGTCTCAAGCCCGTTTAACCCGCCGAGTTGATTAACGGAGTTCGTCGTAACCGTGACGATTAACGGTATGATTAAGAAGTGAAAGATGGCTTCGCCAACGGGCAAGCCATCGATTTGAAGGGCTCTGAAGTCGATCTTGCCAAAGAAGTAAGTCGCCATAACCGGCGTCCCCTTCCTCATTACGGCGAGGGGAAGGGCTGCGAAAACGGGGAGAATGGCCTTATGACGCCATCTTAACCCAGCCCAATCGTCGAACAAGCCCATGAAGCCGCCGAAGAGCACGCAAGATGCCAATGCTAAAGCGCCGTCTACGTCGAAGTAATGAAGGACGAGCAAGTATAAGGCGCTAACGAGGACGTAAACGACCCCAAGCCCGTTCGGGACGAGGGGAATCCCAGGCTTATGATAATCCGGAGCCCTCGGGAACAAGAAGCGACCTCCTGTAAGATGTTGCGAACGCCGGATACAAAAATCTTATCTAAGGGCGTTCATGCAAGAAAAGAGGGCTGAGCATGCCGGAAGTTCAATGTTTGGATTGTGGTAAGTTCATCAAGCTTCCGACGTATGGGTATTGGAACTATAAGGGTAGGATAAAGTGTACATTTTGTGGTACGTTATGGTATATAGAAATACAAAATGGAGACCTCATAAAGGAGCC
>WUQV01000218.1 GCA_009889585.1 Candidatus Bathyarchaeota archaeon
CCATAAATATGGAAGTGGGACACCGCCTCTTGACGCCGCGTCTACATGCCCGTAATAATTAACGTCGAGGCGCCCTGAAACCATGGATTGGGCTTCGTACTTCCCTCAACGCGATGCTTCGGCGTCGGCCTCTTGGTTTTTATAGCGCCTTATGGTGTATCGATTAAGCCTGTTGAATGCGCCGCGGCCGAGGATGAAATTAAGGGTTTAATAGAAGAATCGCGGAATTGTTTGAAGAAAGAAATCAGTTAAATCGGCTTATTTTTAAGCTGATTAAAGCGTTAAGGCTGTTTTTGCATTAGCGCGACGCGAAGGGGCCATATGTGAAGATGAGCATGTATCGTTTTTAAGTGTACATCATGTCGCTTTAAATACTTAGCTATCATAAGCATGATTGTAAAAGTTATTATGAATGAAGCGGCATATTCTAATGCGGCCATAGCTATGGCCTCAATCGGTTGATCCTTGAGCAGCATTAAAAAGCGCAGGCAAGGTTGCTAATATGCCTATCGCTATGGCTATGGCCAATAAGAGCCTGTTGATCGCTGATGTGTTCATGGGTGAAGTGGGGGCGATGGAGATTATAATCTTTAAGCCTTAATAGTGGAGGCGGGCATGCGCCATATTTTAAATTAGCCATTGGACTTATGAGCTTTGCCGTTTCACCGCTTTGAATATCGCCCTTTCGCCTTCAACGCTTTCGAGCTCCCATTCGTTGGCAAGCTTTGATAAAGCCTCGTATTCGATTTTCCTCAACTCGGCGTAGTAGATGCGATATTCATATTTGCCGGCTTTCTTCACGTGCCTCGCTTTTATCTTCATCGCCAAAGGGGGAGGCAGTGAGGCATATAAACTTTTCTACGCGTGGAAAGGTTTATATACCTCTTCTACACGTAGATATATCGCCCGTCCCGCGATGGGCCCCATGACGGCAGGCAGCCGCCGGCCGCCGAGGGTGGAGCCCCGGGAAAGGGAGCGGATGAGCGGGGCGATGAAGGGGCGGGCCGGGGGCAAGCCGGGAGGGCGGAGCGGAGGAGGAAGCGC
>WUQV01000219.1 GCA_009889585.1 Candidatus Bathyarchaeota archaeon
AAGCCACGCTTGAATTATCTCGCTTAAGAAAAGGTCAGTAGCTAACGACATTATCGAAGCTCCTTTGGCGACGCCTGGAACGCGCGTCTTAGATCCTGGAAGGCCTGAGAAGAAGTACTCATTGATCCCAGCGCTAGCGGCAGCTACTGCTACGAGCGTCCCATGGTCGCTCCATCTATTGTGTTGGAACCCTATCAAACGCCATTCCTCAACCCTTCCTAAGGCCCGAGGGGCCTCCCTATCGACTGCCCCTATGCCTGGGATTATGCCGAGCCCACCCGGCCTACGCCTATCGTGAACCCAAGCCAAGCTCCCTAATGAAACGTCTGGGTAGCCATCTCCGTTAATATCACGCGCAATAGCCTCCGTTCCATCGCCCCAACGGCGTGGGCTTTCGTCCGCGACGCTGAAGTCGTCCAACGCCTTTAGGTCTATTGGGAATGGCATCGGGAACTTGAGCTTGAGGGCTTCGCCGAGTAAGCTGGCGTACAACGTCGAAAGGTCGAATAACGCAGTATCGTAGACGCCTGGTACCTTCGAGTCCACCATCACGACCGGGAAGAAGCGCCTACCCGGTAGTAGGCGGTAGTCGAACATGGCTATTCCGACGGCGAACCTGCCGCTCTTCGAAAGGACCTTTTGTTCAACGCTTATCGTTACGTCACGAGGGAATGCGTACGTGTCGTACGCCTTTCCGTCGAAGTAAACGCCGGTCTTGCCTTTTACCGGTAGGACGAGCCCTATCGGCTCGACGATCAAGTTGACGATGACTATGCCGAGGCCGGTCGTATCGAGAGAAAGCGGGATCCCGTCCGCCCTTCTCGCTTGCCTTAAGTCCCTTATGCCGAAGTCGACGCCTGTGTCAACTATGGCTATTTTAACGCCGCTTCCGTCCAGCTTGAGCTTCTTCCATGCCTCTATCGCCCTCATTATCCTCGTCGCGTTGATCTGAGTTAGATCGATCCTCTCGATCCCTTCGAGCTTAAGCGGATGGCATGCTGGCACCTCCATCTTATGATCGGCTAACACGTAGGCCACTTGATCGATTGATGCTATATTCACAAGGGCCTTCGCGTCGGACAGCTCGACTATCGCCATCGAAAAGCCGACGAGCGGGAGGAACGCCTTCACCTTAACGTGTTCAGCGAGGGCCTGAGGGGTCAACGCCCCGCCGCCGAGCACTATCGCTTTCAGCCCGTCAAGCGGCGAATCTTGACTTCGCCCCTCTAAGAGCTCCTTAAGGGATGGATCGAGCTTTACGTGCCAAGGGCTGCTTAACATCGCGTTTACTTTACGTTGAACGACTTCGTGCGCTTCAATCGGTTCGACGTGGCTAAGAGCTAAAGGCAAATGGGACGATAAGAGGAGCATCACGCACAAAAGCATAGCCGATGTAGCCCTCATGATCTTTCCCATTTGGATAAGTAATCAGAGCTTTAAATCTTTTGCCTTTGAAGGGCTGAAGTCGAAGCATAACGCATGGTCTTATATTTATCGTTTAACCAACTTCTAGTCCGATCTTCCTAACCTTTCAGATATCCTTTCAAGCGCTTCCATCATCGCCTTTTGGCCTTCTAACAAGGTTTTTTGTCCTTCTAATAAGGCTTTTTGTCCGTCTTGAAGAACCTTCAATCCTTCTTGAACAGACTTTATCCCCTCTGTTATCCTCAAAAGCACGATTGTGTTTTCAACTAATACGATTAACGCTAAGATCAGGCTGATCGTGAGAAGGATTAAGGGATCCATCGTTAAACCATTTAAACCCCATCTTAATAAACGTTCGCCGGCCTAGCTGTCGCTTACAGATCGACATCATAGGCGACACCCTTAAATTTAAACGGAACCGCCCTCCGTTGGACTTAATGAAGTAAGCTAGGTGGTTGCTAATGGATAAGCTAACGAAGAAGACGTTCGAAGCCCTCTTCGCCATCGAAGACTTAAGGGAGATCCTTAGGAAGACGGCCCCTTTCCATAAGCTCACCGATGAACAAAAGGAAGAAGCTCGCGTTATAATCGCTCGAATAAGGAGGGCGATCGATGAATTGGAGGGCGAGTTGAGGTGAGCTATAGGATAGAGCTGAGGGATAGGGAGGAGAGCTTCATAAACTTAGAGCCATTACAACGCGGTGGCGTAATGCCAGCTGAGGCGAGGAAGATAGTCCTTACGTACTTAGACGGTTACTCCACGTGCGACTATTGCCCTGGGACGTTACACATGGTCAAAGTGCCTCCCGTTGCTCAATTCTTAGAGGATGTCGCTAAGTTCCTTAACGTGGATGTAGCCGTATTAACGAACGGCTGTAGGGAAGCTAAATACGTTGTGATGAGATCGATAGCAACGTTAGGACAATCGATAGTCTTCGATGAGAATAGGCATTACACTACTTATGTAAGCGCTGAATGGATCGGGCTGAGGATCTACGAAGTCCCGAGCAATGGATACCCTGAGTACAAAATAGACCCTGAGGGTTACGCTGAGGCGTTCGAGAAGGTGAAGCAGGAAACGGGACGGCTACCCGCCCTCGCCTTATTGACTCACGTCGATTGGATTTACGGAAACTTAGTTGACGCTAAGAAGGTCGCGAGGATTTGCGAGGATTACGGAGTTCCCTTTCTGTTGAACGCGGCTTATTCCTCAGGTAGGATGCCAATCGACGGCAAGGGCATTGGGGCGGACTTCTTAACGTGCTCAGGGCATAAAAGCTGGGCCGCTGGCGGGGGAACGATCGGCATACTCGCGATGAGGGATGAGTGGAAGGATAAGGTTACTACGCCTTCGAGGATGTACAAGGTTAAGCCCATTCAATTGCTCGGCTGCACGGCCAGAGGAACTAGCACGTTAGCCCTTATGGCATCGTTCCCTCACGTTAAGGGGAGGGTAAAGCGTTGGGAAGAAGAGGTCGAAAAGGCTAGGTGGTTCAGCGGTAAAATGGAATCCATAGGCTTTAAGCAATTGGGCGAGAAGCCTCATAATCACGACTTAATGCGGTTTGAAGCGCCGATTATACACGAAATAGCCATGAAGCATAAGAGG
>WUQV01000220.1 GCA_009889585.1 Candidatus Bathyarchaeota archaeon
AAGCCACGCTTGAATTATCTCGCTTAAGAAAAGGTCAGTAGCTAACGACATTATCGAAGCTCCTTTGGCGACGCCTGGAACGCGCGTCTTAGATCCTGGAAGGCCTGAGAAGAAGTACTCATTGATCCCAGCGCTAGCGGCCGCCACCGCTACGAGCGTCCCATGGTCGCTCCATCTATTGTGTTGGAACCCTATCAAACGCCATTCCTCAACCCTTCCTAAGGCCAGAGGGGCCTCCCTATCGACTGCCCCTATGCCTGGGATTATACCGAGCCCACCTGGCCTACGCCTATCGTGAACCCAAGCCAAGCTCCCTAACGAAACGTCTGGGTAGCCGTCCCCGTTGATATCCCTCGCGATAGCCTCCGTTCCATCGCCCCAACGACGTGGGCTTTCGTCCGCGACGCTGAAGTCGTCCAACGCCTTTAGGTCTATTGGGAATGGCATCGGGAACTTGAGCTTGAGGGCTTCGCTAAGTAAGCTGGCGTACAACGTAGAAAGGTCGAAGAAGGCCGTATCGTATACGCCCGGCGTCTTCGAGTCCACCATCACGACAGGGAAGAAGCGCCTACCCGGTAGTAGGCGGTAGTCGAACATGGCTATTCCGACGGCGAACCTGCCGCTTTTCGAAAGGGCCTTTTGTTCAACGCTTATCGTCACGTCCCGAGGGAACGTGTACGTATCGTATGCCTTTCCATCGAAGAAGACCCCGGTTTTGCCCTTCACCGGAAGGACTAGCCCGATGGGCTCGACGATCAGATTGACTATGATGATGCCGTAACCGGTCGTATCGAGCGATAGCGGGATTCCATCGGCCCTCCTCGCCTGCCTTAGGTCCCTTATGCCGAAGTCAACGCCGGTGTCAACTATGGCTATTTTAACGCCGGTTCCGTCCAGCTTGAGCTTCTCCCATGTCTCCACCGCCCTCATTATCCTCGTCGCGTTGATCTGGGTTAGATCGATCCTCTCGATCCCTTCGAGCTTAAGCGGATGGTATGCTGGCACTTCCATCTTATGATCGGCTAGCACGTAGGCCACTTGATCGATCGATGCCACCTTCACAAGGGCCTTCGCGTCGGACAGCTCGACGATCGCCATCGAAAAGCCGACGAGCGGGAGGAACGCCTTCACCTTAACGTGTTCGACGAGGGCTTGAGGGGTTAACGCCACGCCGCCGAGCACTATCGCCTTCAGCCCGTCGAAGGGCGAATTTTGACTTCGCCCCTCTAAGAGCTCCTTAAGGGATGGATCGAGCTTTACGTGCCAAGGGCTGCTTAACATCGCGTTTACTTTACGTTGAACGACTTCGTACGCTTCAATCGGTTCGACGTAACCAAGGGCTAAAGACGAATGGGACGATAAGAGTATCATGCACAAAAGCACAGCCGATATAGCTCTCATGATCTTTCCCGTTCGAATAAGTAATCAGCCCTTTAAAACCTTTGCCTTTAAAGGCTGAAGTCGAAGCGTAACGCAGGTCTTATATTTATCGTTTAACTAACTTCTAGTCCGATCTTCCTAGCCTTTCGGATATCCTTTCAAGCGCTTCCATTATCGCCTTTTGGCCTTCCAGCAAGGTTTTTTGTCCTTCTAACAAGGCTTTTTGTCCATCTTGAAGAACCTTCAACCCCTCTTGAACAGACTTTATCCCCTCCGTGATCCTCCAAAGCCCGATGGTGTTTTCAACTAATACGACTAACGCCAAGATCAGGCTGATCGTGGAAAGGATTAAGGGATCCATCGTTAAACGATTTGAACTTCGTCTTAATAAACGTTCGCCAGCTTAGCTATCGCTTACGGATCGACATCGTAGGCGACATCCTTAAATTTAAACGTAACACGCCCTTCGTTGGATCTAATGAAGTAAGCTGGGTGGTTTGCTAATGGATAAGCTAACGAAGAAGACGTTCGAAGCCCTCTTCGCCATCGAAGACTTAAGGGAGATCCTTAGGAAGACGGCCCCTTTCCATAAGCTCACCGATGAACAAAAGGAAGAAGCTCGCGCTATAATCGCTCGAATAAGGAGGGCGATCGATGAATTGGAGGGCGAGTTGAGGTGAGCTATAGGATAGAGCTAAGGGATAGGGAGGAGAGCTTCATAAACCTAGATCCATTGCAACGCGGTGGCGTAATGCCAGCTGAGGCGAGGAAGATAGTCCTTACGTACTTAGATGGTTACTCTACGTGCGATTACTGCCCTGGGACGTTGCACATGGTCAAAGCACCTCCTGTTGCTCAATTCTTAGATGATGTCGCTAAGTTCCTTAATGTGGATACAGTCATATTAACGAACGGCTGTAGGGAAGCTAAATACGTCGTGATGAGATCGATAGCAACTCTAGGACAATCGATAGTCTTCGATGAGAATAGGCATTATACTACTTATGTAAGCGCTGAATGGATCAGGCTGAGGGTTTACGAAGTCCCGAGCAACGGATACCCTGAGTACAAAATAGACCCTGAGGGTTACGCTAAGGCGTTCGAGAAGGTGAAGCAGGAAACAGGACGGCTGCCCGCCCTCGCCTTATTAACTCACGTCGATTGGATTTACGGAAACTTAGTTGACGCTAAGAGGGTCGCGAGGATTTGCGAGGATTACGGAGTTCCCTTTTTGTTGAACGCGGCTTATTCCTCAGGTAGGATGCCAATCGACGGCAAGGGCATTGGGGCGGACTTCCTAACGTGCTCAGGGCATAAAAGCTGGGCCGCTGGCGGGGGAACGATAGGCATACTCGCGATGAGGGATGAGTGGAAGGACAAGGTTGCTACGCCCTCGAGGATGTACAAGGTTAAGCCCATTCAATTGCTCGGCTGCACGGCCAGAGGAACTAGCACGTTAGCCCTTATGGCATCGTTCCCTCACGTTAAGGGGAGGGTAAAGCGTTGGGAGGAAGAGGTCGAAAAGGCTAGGTGGTTCAGCGGTAAAATGGAATCCATAGGCTTTAAGCAATTGGGCGAGAAGCCTCATAATCACGACTTAATGCGGTTTGAAGCGCCGATTATACACGAAATAGCCATGAAGCATAAGAGG
>WUQV01000221.1 GCA_009889585.1 Candidatus Bathyarchaeota archaeon
ATCTTACATCTAACTTTTTAACTCTACAATATAAATCCCTATGCGTGGTGTTAATTGGAAGATGAAGTTTTTCTCTAAGCGCTAAATAAACAGCATAATAACATCTGTTCATTATAGTTCTAATAGTTGCTTCATCAACCAGTATTGGTTGAGTTTTAAATAATAAAAAGGCAAACCTTAGAAAGTTACCCGGGTCAAATCGTTTTACAATCGTCATCCTTCTCTCCAAGGAATATGGAGATGGCTAAGCTTGCTTCGCGAATCTTCCTAACATCCTCAGGCCTAAACCTTGCATATTCACGAGCTCTTGCTTGCAAATACTCTTCCACCTTCACCATAGCTTCAAATCTTCCCTTAAAACCAAATTTCCATTTCCCACAAGCAAGTACATGCACTAAGAACCATTCAGGTACTTCAGGATCCTCCTTTTCAAGCGTTACAGCTATTGTAAGCTGCTTTGCTTGAAGCCAAAGGTACTTTTCAATGAAACTGACAGCTTCACCGATAAGAATTGGAACATATTCATTCGTCAAAAACACGGATAGAAGTTCGTGTGGATGTTCATCATCAATGTACTTTGCTATGCGCTCAATTGCTCTTATCCTCTCTTCCATTTCAGATCTTAAAGTAATTGGGTGGAACTTTAACTCTAAAGTTGGTTCCTGAAATGTCAAAGGAGCTAACAACATCAAAGGCATAAGGATCTTTTGTTTAAAATCGAATAAACTGTCAGTCATCAAGAAACTCATTTCAACTCCTCACAAGCCTTAATTAATTCCCAAGCTAGCTTCTCCGCTTCTTTTGCAAAAGAAAGCACCTCTTCATTGCTCTCGCGCCTGAAGACTATTTGGATTCCATACCTTTCTGGAAGTGGAGGCAGGGGAAATAATCTAATATCTAACCAATTTCTATCTCCAGGGCTTCTCTTTTTAGGAACGAAGCTAATGATGTAAGGACAAACTTCTTCACCTATTATAGCTGAAGCTTTGGTATATAGCTCCCCAAACTTTATCTCCCTACTGATTTCAAGGGCACTTCTCCTAGGTTTACTGGTAAGCTCTAATAACAACTCACAATAATCAATATCTTCATTATGTACATTGAAGTCTTCGCTAATTAGGGTTAATAAATCGTTAAATCCTTTAATTACTTCGTCAAGTGACGATCCTTCATATGACATAATTTTTCTACCTGGATCCAGAATTACACTACACCCTCCCTTCCTAGCGATCCTCCCACCCACTTCCATTACCACTCCAAATGGCACAGGTGGAGGCGGAATTGCTTCGATCTCAAAGCCCCCCTTCCTCAAGCTCTCAATTATCATTGGGTAGGTCAACGGAAAGAACAATCTTTTTAAGACGACCGAAAGTCTACACCTTTCAACAAGTAAGGATTCCATATCACCCCCCGCCTCAAGTAAGGTTCTTGCGAAACGCATATAAAAGTATGTGCACATCCAAGCGCGCTTTGTCCTGACCTATCGCTTGCTTGGAGGGATGCCGTGCCATAGTCGCAGTCGATAGGGCCTCCGAGAGCTGATGATACCTTAATCCCGTCCTTTAACGTGCTCGTTCGATGCTGAAGTGATGCATGAGGCCTGTTGTCGACATTTCTCAACCAACCTCCTAGGGAAGGCCGCATCATGGCAAGCTCTCTGACGCCTGCCTTCGGATGCTTGAGATTGCTAAAAACTACTTAAGCCTCTTAGTTCTGCCGAAGTCGTTATTTCGTCAAACGCGAGGATAGAAAGACCATGCCCATCGAAAGCCCTCACGATAGAATGGTAGAACTGCAGCGAAAATAGTATGAATCTATTGAATAACATACCACCTAAACGCGGCCGAATCAGCGACAAAAACGGCTCAATCGGTTTCCATTATAGTGACAAAGATTAAAGTCAATGCCATAATGAGTCAATATGCGGGTTTTAGAGTCTGTCTACAATTCACAAAATCCATTTTAAGCACACCTATTGAAGTAATCACACTCCATATTATACAATAACAAAGCCTCATGTAAACGTCTGGATGCAAAACAGTCACATATAGCAATATTGCTATGACGAATCCAAGCAGGAACCCTCCCACAAGGTGTTCTTCATCAAGGCATATTCACTCACACGTTTTCTAAGCCATAGGACAACATGCCATGCTTTTCCTTTCCTAACTACGTATCTTTTAGCTATTTGCCTTTCTCTCATAGCATAGGCAATAACCATCAATATTGAAATATAAGAGGGAGCAAAAGAGTATTCGAAAGTACACCTATGAGAGAAGCTGAAGCTACTATAGACATTAAAAATGCAACTATCATAGCAAATATAAAAGCCTTACTCCTTGTTCCAATAGGAAGTTAATCGCTTTTTAAGCCTCTTAAGCACCATTTGAGTTGAAGTCACCTTGTTATCTCCATCTCCATCATCATCTTAAGCAAATCCGGCTTCCTTTCAAAGTGATCCCTAACGGGCTTCAATATCCTAACGAGGGATTCCGCGACGCCGTTCTTTAAATCAAGTGGATGAATCCTCCCTTCAACGTAATCCCTTTCGACGTCCTCATAACACTCGTATGAAATTGAGCCTCCGTATTTGATCGGCCGAGGGACTTCGAACCCCTCCTCCCATGGGAAGACGACGTATTTAACGAGCTCAAGGACGGGGTTTCCGACGGCTTCCTTAGGAGGGCAAAATGCTGCTATCACTTTATCGCGGATTTCGCTAGGATCGTCGTGAACGAGTATGCAACCCTCTGGGGAGCTTTTCGACATCTTAGAGCCGATTAAGGAGCTAAGCCTCACGTCCTCGTCGAAGACTCCTTCAACCTTCATCGGCCCTCGCAACCCTGTGAGAAGCGGCGTGTGAACGCACACGGGCTTGATCCAGCCAAGCCTTTCGGCTACGTCCCTAGCGAGCATATGGGCCCTCCTTTGGTCTATTCCAGCGCACGCAACGTCTACGCCCATGTGGAATATATCGGCGGCTTGCATACACGGGTAGTAAACCCAAGCAGTCTCCACGTCAGAGAGATCCATCGATCGCCCCATTATCGGAAGGGACCTCATGATCCTACGCAATGATGCGCTCTTAGCTATTCGAACGACCTTCTCCCAATACTCGATGTCCTCAGCTAACTCGGACGCTCGTACGTAACGAACTTTCTCAGGAGGCATGCCTAACGCCGTGAAACACTCTTTAAAGTAATCGCAACAAAGCGATATCCTCCCCATGTCGCCTCCGAGCTTATCATTGATCCACGCGTGCCAATCGGCTAGGAAAACGATGAAGTTAAATCCGG
>WUQV01000222.1 GCA_009889585.1 Candidatus Bathyarchaeota archaeon
GCCGTCATCATCGGGCTCTTAATCGCGACTGCCGTTAAGGTCTTCACCTTTTAAGATCAGCTTAATTTTCCTGTGCTTAAGTTGTAGAGCGAAACGTAGGTGTAAAGCTAACGTTTCACTCTATAACTTAAGGTTGGCTAAAATCGGATGTACTAACGCAATTGTTTAACGTAAGAATTTACAAAGGGACGAATGATCAGCTGATATGCCATTAAGCCTAAGCAGCGCCCTTCGAGATCTCAAGCTTCTGAAACGAGGCCGACGGCTAATGGGTGTCGGAGCTAAACGATTTATTAAGGCCGGCGCCGATAGAGCTTTAAACTGCTAAGGCAGCCCTAGGCGTTTGACGTGGCTCGCAAGACGTTACGCGTCTCGAAGATCAAAGAAGGAACGGTCATAGACCATGTGACGAGCGGCTACGCCTTAGACGTCCTCAAGATCCTAGGGATAGCCGGAAGGTGGGATGGCGTCGTGACGATAGCTATGAACGTCCCGAGCCAAAAGCTTGGGAGGAAGGACATAGTTAAGGTTGAAGGACGGGAGTTAAGCGCTGAAGAGGTTAACAAGATAGCCTTAATAGCACCTAGCGCCACGATAAACATCATCAGAGGCTATAAGGTCGTCAATAAACAACGCGTTCAAATACCGGCGGTCATCAAAGGCACTATTAAATGCGCCAACCCAGCTTGTATATCGAATAGCAACGAGCCCGTTCAACCGACGTTTTACGTTAAGTGTCGAGAGCCATTGATCCTAGAGTGCCACTACTGCGGCCGCTTGATGGAGAAATCAGACGTGCTCGAACAGTTCTTAGCTAAGGCTAGCTCCGCTTAACTTATGACTCTGCCGCATTACGTTGTCGCTTCTGAGGATGGCGAGCTCGTAGTTGTTAAAGCCAGCATTAAACCGGATGAAAAAGTCGATCAAGCTCCGAGGTTCTTGACGCCGAAGACGAAGGGAGGGACGGTCAAACGCTATCCAGAATACTTAAGCTTAAGATTGTAACAATAGAATCGCTCTCGCCAAGTCCCCTTGCGTCTCCTCTAACGCTCTCCTAGCCTCCTCAAGGCTCTTACCCGTTTGCTCGGCCACTAAGCGTACGTCTTCGTCTGAAATGGAGATCCTTCCGACCTCTCTAACGACCTCTCGCTCGATTACCCTTTCGCCTGTCACTTGGAAGATCTTTTGCCCTCCGAGGTGAAGGATCGTTACCTCAGGGTTTTCGATAACGACCTCCTTCGTGCTCGTTCGGAAGATGACCTCGCGTACGTCCGATAGAGGCGATACGCTCACCCCCATGCGTTGCATTAATCGCTTCGCTTCACGAGGGCTGATCTTGCGCAACTCCTATCACGCAAGCTCAATTGATTTTAAGGCTTCCCCCTTCTTTAGCTCTACCCTCGCCCCCTTCTAACTCGAACGGCAACGCCTCGCTTAAAGGCCTTCATCTCCTCCCCGGTGAGCATAGCCCGCCCGACGGCTAAGACCTCGCCTCTTCCGTTTAAGACGATGACCTCCTCGCCAGGCCTTATCCCTTCGTCAGCGTCCTCAACGTGTTTAGAGAAGACGTCCCTCCCTCGGGCGACGAAAGGTATTGCCTCCTCCGATACCCTCACCCACGAGCGAAGGGGATTGACGCCTTTTACGAAGTGTTTAGCGCCGGCCATCGTTAACGAGAGGAAGCCGTCCTTAGGCTTAAGCGTCGCTAGGAGCTCTTCACCTAAGTAAACGTGTCGAATCCTTCCAGTGGCCTTCGAGTACGTTATTTTTACGCCGTCTGGGAAGAGGATGATGCCTGCGGTCCTGCCGAATTGATAATCGGCTATGCTTCGGAGCTTTTGAAGAGCGGCGCGTTCGTCCCTTTCCATTTAAATCGTTTTAAAAAGACGCGCCTATTGATATTTTTACGCTCGTCTTCTCGCTAATGCCTTATCGATCGGTTGCGTAGCGTTTTTAAGGGGGGAGAAGTTAAAGGTAGGGAATGGTTTATTCGCTTGAAGGCTCATTAAATTAGCTACGTGAACGAAGGATGAGTCGAGAAAAGCCTATCGTAAAAATACGAGGAGCCGCTATCGACGTGCTAAAGGCAGGTTACGAATGCGACGTTAAGCTCGAGAGGCCTCAAGTTAAAGGGAGGCGCGAGCTCCTTAGGGAAAAGGTTAAGGCCGCTAAACGTCCTAAGGCTTCGACGAAGGAATCCCTTAAGCTTGAGCCATCGATCGAGCTCGTGGAGGGTTATGGGTCGAAGGTGCGACAGGCGAGGGAGCGACTTGGGTTAAGCCATGAGGAGTTAGGTCGAAGGATAGGGGAGAAAGCCTCGGTCCTCAAGAGGGTGGAGGCCGAGAGGCTGGTGCCAGATCAAGGATTGACGGTGAAGCTTGAACATGTTTTACGAATTAAGCTTCTCGTGCCGATATCTGAGCCGAAGGTTCAATTAACGTCCATGCATCAACCTCGTAAAGCTACATTAGGTGAAGTCGCTTTAATTAACTCAAGAGAGGCTAAGGACAAGGGTGAAATTTAGAAGTGACAGGTGAAGCTAATATTATGATTATTAGGAAGAGATGTTCAAGATTCTTATCCTTCTTATCATAGGAGATGTTATGTGAGAGCTATAGTAGTTCAACGGCGGCTGTCGAATGAGCGTTCGAATCTCGATGAGCTTCAAAGCTTAGCGGAGTCGGCTGATTACGTAGTCGTCGAAAGGGTTGAACAAATTCGCAAGCCGGATCCAGCGTATCAAATCGGTAGAGGGAAGGTGAAGGAGCTCGTTAAGCTCGTTAAGGATGCTAACGTTGATAAGATAATTTTTGACAATCAGTTAAGGCCAGTTCAAGCGTATAATTTAGCTAAGGAGGCTGGTGTGGAGGTTATTGATAGATTTCAATTAATACTGGAGATATTCTCTAAAAGGGCTTCAACAACTGAGGCTAAGCTACAAGTGCAATTGGCTAAGCTTCAATATGAATTAGCATATTCTAAGGAAAAGGTTCGATTGGCGAAGATGGGAGAGCAACCTGGATTCATGGGCTTAGGTTCGTATGAAGCAGATGTTTATTATGAAACAATAAAGCGTCAAGTAGACTCCATAAAGAGGAAGTTAAGTAAGGCTAGAGGGAGAAGGCTTTTGTATAGGTCGAGGAGAGGTGAATTAGGGTTTCCATCGATCTCCTTAGCTGGTTATACGAACGCTGGGAAGAGCGCGTTATTTAACGCCCTTACGAACGAAGACGTACCCGTAAGCGCGATGTTGTTCACAACGCTTTCAACGACTATAAGGCTCTTGGACCTCTTTGGTAGAAAGGCGTTGTTAATCGACACCGTTGGCTTCATCGATAGGTTGCCTATAACCTTAATCGAAGCCTTTCGTTCTACGTTAGAGGAAACGGCCTTATCGGATTTAATACTTCTCGTCGTAGACATTAGCGAGCCGATGATTGAGGTGAAGCGAAAGCTATCGTGTTGCTTCAAAACGCTTCGTAAAATTGAAGCATCCGAAGTGCCAGTCGTTACGGCGTTGAATAAGATCGACTTGATTTCAAACGATGAAGCTGATCGAAGGGTGGAGGTCTTGAAGGATTTAACGCCGAACCCCGTCTTAGTATCAGCTCTTCATAAGATGAACTTAGAGCTATTAAGGAACGAGCTAAGGGATCAGCTAAAGGGTTACGTTCAAGCCTCATTTTACATTCCGGCGAACGAAGAATCGATATCGTTCATCTCATGGCTATTCGATCGTTCGAACGTCCAATCCGTGAGCTACGAAGGCGATAAGGTAGCCGTTACGTTCGAGGCCATGCCGCCCTTCGTCGACGTCGTTCGAATGCGAGTGAAGACTTTAAACGGCAAGTTTTCAACAGGCCTTGCTAAAGGTTATGATTAAAGCCTTACCATATGAAGGAGGTTGATTCAATATTGCAAATGTTATTTGTTGATGATATAACTTTGATTAAGGTCGTTGAAGCTTTATGTGGAGGGGATGCTGTCAAGATAATTGAGGCATTAAAGGAATCGAAAGAGCTTACTGATGAAGAAATTGTGAATAAAACTGGAATTGATTTAAACTCCGTTAGGAGGATTTTATATAAACTCTATAGTCGTTCATTAGTTGCTGTACGAAAATCTCGTGATGAGCAAACTGGTTGGCGTATTTATCATTGGAGGCTTCAATTAGATCAATTTGAGGGTTTTATCTTAAGTCAAAAGCGTCGAGTGCTTGAGAGATTGCAAATGAGATTAGATTATGAAAAAAGTCATGAGTTTTATCATTGTTCTACACCTGGTTGTAGAAAAGTAATATTTGAAGAAGCTGTAGAATTAGCATTTAAGTGCCCTATTTGTAATAAGTTATTAATGATTTATGATAATAAAAAAATCGTGGATTTCCTAAGTAGGAAAGTTGAAAGGTTGAGGAAGGAGTTAAGTGGATAGGCGATTTCCTCATAAAGAGGAGGCCTTAAAGATTCTTCATGAAAGTGGATGTACGAAGGATGTAATAAGACATTGTATAACCGTATCGAAATTAGCGGTTGAAATAGCGAAGGCTATTAGAGAAAGAGGCGTGAACGTCAACGTAGAGCTCGTCGAAGTTGGAGCGCTTCTTCACGACGTGGGGCGATCGAGGACTCATAGCATTCGTCATGCAATCGTTGGAGCCGAACTTGCTAAGTCATACGGGCTTTCTAATTCAATCGTGAGCATAATCGAACGACACATGGGCGGAGGATTCACAGCTGAAGAAGCGAAGAAGCTCGGCTTGCCTTCGAAGAGCTACTTGCCTGAGGCCCTTGAAGAGAAAATCGTCTGTTACGCTGATAAACTCGTAAAAGGAGTTAAAGTAATTCCTTTCGAAAGAGCCCTTGAGGAGTTTAACCGTAAGCTAGGCGATGATCATCCAGCTACCCTTAGGGTGAAGGCATTACATGAGGAGATCTTGTCCTTAATGAGGAGGAGTTACGAAGTCGCTTAAAAAGTCTCTTTAGTACATTCCTTTGTGCATGTTGTTTTAAGCATGAGACGGCGTTACGAAAGATCAATTCGAATTGAGTTGGAAAGGGAGCGTTAAAATGTAAATATAGCGATAATTTCAACGTTGTGTTAGAGCATATATCTAAAAGAGATAGTGATATAGAATTCCCAATAGAAGGTGAGCGATGACGTTCTTAAGCTTAATAAACTGCGAAAGTCCTTTAGCTAAATCCTTAGCATTAACCTGCTTCAGTCCAACGGGAAATACTTTTACTCCCTCATAATCCAGCCTCTCAACTACTACGTGCTCGCAGATATCCAACGCCGATCCTGCGGCCACTCTGACAAGGTTCTTGGGTATTTGTGGTTAAATTAACGATCTTCACTTTAATAAAACGACTTTTAAGATGATTAATGAACTATATTGAATACAGAGCCTATATAGTTATGTAGAAAAGTTAATCAAACGTATGGAATTTATCATCAACGTCATACTTTAAATCATCTAAGAATTTCAATAATTCGGATGGCTAGGCCAAGGCCACATCCACATCTTAGGATCGCATAACTTGACCTTGCCTTGTTTAATATCTTCAATTAAACCGTCTACATCCTTTCCAATCGGCTTCGAATGGTTCTCTTGATTCAGTTATTAAGAGCGGTTTAAACTTTCGTCCCCCTTAGAGGCGGCCTTTTGCCTCTCAAGGTAGTTCGCATAGAGCGTAAATATGACAACAAACCTTTAAAGGAGCTTAGCCCCTTCAGGCACAATCCTTGTTACATGTACTTCAGCGCAATATTCAAAGAGTACTCTTAGGTGGAAAAAAAGATTAAACGCGATATACACTCTATGAGCATTAATGCGCTGCCCTTAGAGGAGCTCCTATGTGTCTCATGGTAGAGAGAGTTAACTCAAATATCTAGATAATAAGCATATGAAAGTGTTAAGCATGAGAGTAGACTAACCAAAGTGTGACGATGTTTTACATTATTCGCTGGCTGGCGTTAGGCTAATTGCCCATTGATTCGGCTCGCGCGTTAAGTCATCAGGAGAGATAACGATCCGCATGGATCTTGGTTCGGCTAGCTGCGATCTGTTAGCGCTAAGTTAATCAGCGTTAAAGAATCGAAGGGTGTTAGTGCGTCGTCCTTAAACCGAGGGGCTAGCTCAGCGCTGGTGCGAATAAATGCGATGTTTTGTAGCTTCAAGTCTGCATAGCCGTATAGCTGCCGTTGCGGTTAATAAAAACCTCTCTAATTTAGATTATCAAGAAAAGAAATATTAAGGGGGATTCAATCTTAGAGCTTGGATGTTAGCGGAAATCTTAGGAGGAGCTGCACTATTGCAACAATCTTAGGGATATTCTTCAGTTATAATGGAAAGAAAACTAGGGAACTTTTAGAAGGATGGATGAAACGATAAGGGAAACTCAAAGGTTAATTGTTGAAGAATCTAAGTTGGCTAGGGAAATCTTAGATAGAATGGATAAGAAGTTAGATGCAATTTATGATGAAGTGAGGCGACGAGAGAAGTTTCAATGAACTCGCTTTGTTTTCGTAAGTGAGTTGCTACTAAGTCTAAGCATTTAGTGTTTAATAGGTCTCGCTTAACTTTCCCCGAGGCAGATAAGTTACTCTCTTTATCTACCGTAAGATATGACTGGATTCGATATAATTATTAACTGTGAACGGCTACCGAGAGGATAACCGAGGCTTCAAGCTTTAGCAGGGCTTATGAAGGGTTAGCGCCTTTTTATAAATAGACGTTACGTAGATGCTATATCTTATGAATATTCATGAAAGGTGGGTTTAATGCATGATTTAATATGAAATGGTTGGAGGGAGTGAGAACTTAAATTTTTAATTCAAGGGCCAAGGCTGTGACGTAGGCCTTAATATTGACGTTAAAGCGTTACCTTTTAATAGGAAAACAAGTATCGGAAGGCTATTGAGCTTAAGGCAGCTATCATAACACGTGGCCATTTTGATCGCGTAGAGAGTCTACGAGCTATTTCGCCCCTTAAACTTTAGGAAGGTTTTTGAGGATGCTTTCGAAGGACTTACGCTAGGATCACGTTGGAGATCAGCAGGTTCTTGAGGTTAATATGAAGGAGTTAAGGAAGGTTGCAAGGATGCCCATGAGAGAAGGGCTGTCGATGATGAATCCGTTCGAAAGCTCATAGCTACCAACGCCTTAGTTTACGAGGTCTTCTTAACGATGATGAC
>WUQV01000223.1 GCA_009889585.1 Candidatus Bathyarchaeota archaeon
TGGGGGGTTTCGAAGAAGGGGCACGTCGTCTCGATAGCCGTACTTCACGAGCATAGGAGGAAGGGCATAGGTTACGCGTTAATGTGCGAGGCTATGAAGAACATGCATAAGCATGGAGCGAGGGAATGTTATTTAGAGGTTCGAGTTAGCAATGCCCCAGCTATCAACTTATATAAAAAGCTTGGTTTTAACGTCGTAAGGGTTATCCGCAGTTATTATGCGAACGGCGAAGACGCTTATCTCATGGCGAGGGAGCTTCCGTTCGAGGGATAGCTAATCCATTCGTACCTTGACGACGTAGGTTCAATTGAAGATCATAGGACATCTTAGCATGTGAGCTTGTACTACACGTTGAGAAGTAGACCTTTCAGCTAGCTCTCAGGAGCCACCTAGAGCCTTCTCAGAAGTCGCGTGGTTTTGATCTTTCCCGCTTAATCTAGAGCCAGACGGTTCTGTTTGCTCACTCCTTAACCCTCGTGACTTCAGTAGTTTAGTAATACCCTTCGAACACCATGTGGTCTAATTTAGAAAGGCTTTCGCTCAGACGCAGCCACTCGGAATGAGGCCGTACATTTATACACGGTGGTTTAAAAGCTCACGTCGCCATTATATCCTAGACGACTTGGGGTTCGAATTCTTCACGATGTTCACGCCGATGCTGGCTAAGGGCTTCCCCGCGACCATAGGCTGTGATAAGGCTTCCAAGCGGTTAGCGGAACGGCGCGGTGGTACTTTAGCTTTATCTCCTTCCTTGACGTAAGGCAATCGTGAAGAGGGATTCGATGTCATTCAAGCCTATGGGCCTAGACGAGCGCCTTTGGAATAAGTTGTTAAGCTATGTAAATGAGCTATCGAGCAGAGAGAAGATCGAGCATGATATCTGCTTAATAGGCAGCTATGCAAGAGGCCAGGCATCTTCGATAAGCGATGTAGATTTAATAATGTTTGCAAAGGGAGAGCCGAACCTTAGGGCTACGGAGCTTTTCTATATAAATAGGAAGGAGGTAACGATATTTCCAGTAAACGTGTGCAAATTGTTAGAGGTCGAATCAATAGACTTCTATAAGGCGAATAGTGCTTTCGAGGCTAAGCTAATTCATGGAAGTGGTAATGTACTCAATATGCTTAGAAATGGTATATTTGGAAAGAGGTTGGACTTGAGTTCAACTAAGAAAATCATGGGAAGAAAGCTGGCTTTAAGGCTTATGTCAACCTTAAGCGATGCGATATTAGATTATGGCGAGGGGATTAGAAA
>WUQV01000224.1 GCA_009889585.1 Candidatus Bathyarchaeota archaeon
ATATACATAGAACCCTATGAATGTAGCTATAAGCCCTATTATTCCTAATACGAACGAGGCTATAACCTTCGAAATCGATACCCAAAACCTTTTTATCGGTAAAGTTAAGAGGACTTCCATAGTCCTTTCTTCGTTCTCAATGGATGTCGAAATAGCAGCGTATTGTATTACTGAAAGTGCCATAATTGAGAGCATAATGACTATGAGGAAGGAGCCTATCATCGTCAACTGTAGAGGCCCTCCGCGTTCAGCTAAGACGGCAGCCCTTCTCTCCGGCACGTAGGGGATCCAGCTGAAGAGCGTTGGGGACTTTATTGATGAGACGTCCCTAGGGTCTATGTTTTTAACAGCAGCGTACGCAAGGGTTGAGGCTTGATCGATTATGGGCGCGATCCTTCCTGCGATCGCTTGAGGAGAGGCCATGAGGGAGCCAGCGGTAGGGGTTATTAAGAACGCCCTTAACTTCCCTCCTTCCATCAACAAGGAGCTTACGGAAGAGCCGTTTATCAACAACAAAGCGTCAAGCCTTTTGAAATCCACGCGTTCTTCCACAACCCTCTCGAAGGTTAAGTTAAAGTACTTCCCAGTAACATTAAGAAGCCTTACGAACTCCTCTGCAGTAGGATTTGACTCAAATATCCAAACTCCAACGTTTAAAGGCTTCACTAAAGTCTCTGTTATTTGAGCTCTCATAGCGAAGTTTATTACAGATCCCATCACTGGCATAATTAAGGCCCCTATCGCTATTGGAATCCATATCCTTGGATCCCTTATCAAGTCCTTTATTTCCTTAAGTATTAATACTCGAGCCAAATTCCTCCCTCCTAAGTCATAATCCTTTTCATTTTCACATACTTTAGAAAGGCATCTTCTAAGTTTCTAGCTTCAACATCTTCTATCACTTCCTTCACTGTCCCATTAGCTATTATGACTCCTCTATCTATAATCGCTACTCTATCGCAAACTGCCTCAGCCTCATACATCTCATGAGTGGAAATGAGGGCAGTGACCCCTAACCCCCTCGCATACTTCTTTATCACCCCTCTTATCTCCGACTTTTGAACGGGGTCTAATCCAGAAGGAGGTTCATCAAGTATGGCTAACTTAGGCCTAACCATTAAAGCCCTAGCCAATTGAATCCTTCTCTTCATCCCCCTAGAGTAAGTCTTCATCAATCTACTTAAGTCCTCATCGCTAAGCCCAGAAATCTTAAGGCCTATTTCAAACGTCTCTTCTGCCTCCCTACCTTTGAAGTAAACTCTCGATATATAGTTTAGATACTCCCTTCCCGTCAAGTTCCTATATGCCCCTACTTCTTCTGGAAGGTAGCTTATTATCTCCCTCACCTTCGCCGCCTCCTTCACCACGTCCAAGCCGTAGACGTAAGCGCTTCCTAATGTGGGGAGGATGAGCGTCGCTAAGATCCTAAAGGCTGTGGTCTTCCCAGCTCCATTAGGGCCTATGAGGCCGAATATCTCCCCTTCATACGCCTCGAAGGAAATCCCCCTAAGGGCTTCGATCGCTCCGAACCTCTTAGTTAAGCCTACCGTTCTCACCGCTAAGGACATGGACCGACCCTTAAGTTAAGAGGGGGGAATTTAAGCGTGACGGTGAGCATCAATCCTCCTCATAGCGGCCTCTTTTACTCCTTCGCGGTTAGCCCTTCGAGTGACGGGGTTAAGCTTCGAACGTCACGCAAAGAACGTTCAAGATTTCGTCGCCATCATACTTATCAGCATAAGGGTGACGAGGCGTTCGGGCTAAATCGTGGTGAATGGTCATTCAGGGGCCTTAAGGCCTACTTTAACGGCGTGTAGGCTGCTTAATAGCCGTGCTCGAGCTTAAGGTTGCGTGAAGGCCTTGAGGAAGAGGCCAGGGCTAACGCATGGGCTTAGGCGGGCGCGAAAGAGGCCTAGGCTCTGGAGCCCTTGGTGCGCTTAAACGCGGTTATACGAGCGCGACAGCCAGCCTTAGCAATACAGCCCCTACAGCTAGCAGCGACCAGACGGCCTTGCTCCAAGCGAATACCTTCCCTCCGTCCCACGCGAAGAAGCGTAACGGTATGAGG
>WUQV01000225.1 GCA_009889585.1 Candidatus Bathyarchaeota archaeon
GGCGAAGGTCGACGTATGGAAGGAGGATGATTTAAGTCGATACGACCCAAGGGGTAGGGCTTCCTTAGCATCGCCAGGCCGGCCGGCGATATACGTAGAATGAACGCTTCGCGACTTAGGTTTAATCTCTAACTTTCGCCGTTAGCAAGGCTCGCGCCTTTGCCGCCTTCGTTAATCCATCGTATGAGCCTATTTCAAGGACGTTTAAATTCATCCATTACACCCTAGGCTTTTAACTTCAAGCCCCTTAAGCACCTCGATTTATAAGTTAAAAAGCTCAAAAACTCGATAAAGCCTTATACCATCATTTTGACTTTTTCATTTTAAGGGCCCGTGGCGCAGCCTGGACCCTTCGATGCGCTAGAGAGCGCGTCGGCCTTCTAACGCGACGGAAGGGAGCCGGAGATCCGGGGTTCGAATCCCCGCGGGCCCGCCACCTTTAAACGCCTTCTGACGAGCTTTACTTGTGCTATTATTAAGCGCAAAGTTTTAAATTCTCATCGCTAACAATACGATGTCTCCTTTGCAATTAATCCATTAACGTCAAAAAAGAGGGGCGAGGATGAGCACGCATGCGGAGAACTTGAAGTTCCGCTTGATGACGATCGAGCTCCTTCAAATCGCAAAGTCTAAGTACACCTATCGCGAGCTTTCGGCTAAGACGAAGTTGCCCGTCACGGTCTTAAGCCGTTACGCAAAAGGCCACGTCTTGCCGAACATCGCGCGCGCTCATGAGCTTTGGAAGACGTTATCGAAGCTCGTGGGCTTAGAGAGCGAAATTTTAAGACGAATTCAATTCGATGAAAACGGTTACTTTGATAACACATCGATCGTCGGCGACCATAGCATCCTTCATCAAGCTGCTCAATACGCTTTAGCCGCCTTCGCCGGGCGGAGGATAACGAAGGTTTTAACAGCAGCCGTAGATGGCATCCCCCTCGCCACGATGGTCGCTAACGCCTTAGGCGTGGACTTAGCTATCGCCAAGTGCAACAAGGAGGTCGGCGTTAAGTCGTTCATAGAGGAGACGTACGTCTTAAAGAACTCAGGCGTCACCGTTACGTTCTACTTGCCGAGGGCCGCCTTAAAGAAGCGAGATAGCGTCCTCATAGTCGACGATACTATCAAGACGGGAGAAGCTCAGGAGATGCTCGTCAACATGGCGTATAAAGCTAAGGCTGATATCTCAGGCTTATTTTCTTTAATCGCCGTCGGAGACGAATGGGAGAAGAGGTTGAAGCTACCGGAGGGTTGCGTAGTCGAGATAATAGCTAGGGTGAACCCTCCGCCTCCTTCCGAGGTCGGCTAACGTCCTTCAACGGACGAACTTCATCCACGGCCCCTGATAACTCCTAGGGGTCGCGAGCTCGCGTCGGGCTTTTAACCATGTACCTCGGATCACCTCTCGTAAGCCGTAGAAGTTGCTTAGTCTTATGGGATCTATCCCAGCGGTTTGTTTTGATGTGTAACTCCTTCCGGACCATTTATATATCTTTTCCTAGTAACCGCAAAGAACCCCTCATACAAGGGCTTGAGATGAGGACGATAGAGTGGGAAGACGGCGTCGTCGTGACGATCGATCAAACGAAGCTTCCGCATGAGCTCGCGTTATTAAAGATGAAGACTTGCGAGGAAGTCGCCGAAGCCATCAAATCGATGAAGGTTCGAGGAGCTCCTCTCATCGGGGTTACGGCTGCGTACGGCCTTGCCTTAACGGCTTATCATTCGACGGCTAGGAATAAGCAGGATCTACTTCAAGAGCTTAAGGAATCGGCAGAGACGTTAAGGAGGACGAGGCCGACTGCCGTAAACTTGTCCTGGGCGATCGATCGGGTGTTACGTAAGGCAGAGGAAGCGGCCGAGGACGTGAAGCTCGTGGCGAAGGCGGTGATGGACGAGGCCGTTAGGATGGCTGATGAGGATGTCGAGGTGAACCGTCGAATCGGGAGGATTGGAGCTGAATTAATTAACGATGGCGACGTCGTGCTCACCCATTGTAACGCTGGCAGCTTAGCGACCGTCGGTTACGGCACGGCGTTAGGGGTGATTAGAGCTGCAGTAGGGCAAGGCAAAAGGGTAAGGGTTTTCGTAACGGAGACGAGGCCGAAGCTTCAAGGGGCTAAGCTTACGGCTTACGAGTTAAAGCGAGATGGGATACCGGTTACATTAATAACGGATAACGCGGTCGGATACGTTATGTACAAGCGAATGATTAACAAGGTGATCGTCGGAGCCGATCGAATCGTAAAAGACGCCGTGATAAACAAGGTGGGAACGTACGAGATCGCCGCCTTAGCTCATGAAAATGAAGTACCGTTTTACGTAGCCGCTCCGACTTCTAGCTTCGACTTAACGAGAACGGCCGAAGACGTGATAATCGAAGAGCGCTCTCCTGAGGAGGTTACGTACATCGGCTCTGTGCACGTAGCTCCCGAAGGTGTCGACGTATTCAATCCAGCGTTCGACATAACGCCCTTTCAATACGTAGATGCCATCATCTGCGAGGGAGGGATTCTATTCAAGCCGAACTACGAAGCCGTCCTCAGCGTTTATAAGGGCCGCTAAGCGTTCGAACGGCATGTCGAAGTATCGCCGTTTAGACCGATGCCGACATAGGGGCACGATGAGGGAAGCGGCATTCTCAACCTAATGCCTCATTCCACCACTTGCACGAATAGGATCGATAAGCGATACCACTATGAGCGCCATTGCCCCGTCATTACATTCGCGGTTGCGGCTTACGAACTTGCTGAGCGCGTAGCCGATATGATTCACTCAAACACCAGGGTGAAGAGGGCTTATTACGAGAAAGAAAGGCTCGCAGATTTCTGGCCGAATACAGGAGGGCCCCTTAATACCTATATA
>WUQV01000226.1 GCA_009889585.1 Candidatus Bathyarchaeota archaeon
GAACTTACCGCAGCCATCGAAGCGATTATGGAGGAGGAGCATAATACCTTACATGAAACTATTGGAGTATCTTTAAGATTTAAAACGCAACTATGTGACATAAACGTCTGAAGAAGTGAAGCACGACATTCAGGCTGCCTAGGGCATTAATGTTAAAGCTCATTCTGCATCGCTCGGCTCAGCCTCCTCCGATAGGCAGCATGATCGCCGAGACGAGAGGATGATCCATCCTCGACTGTACGTCTTTGCCCATTCAAGTCGGTCCAAAGCGGGCGGCTTCATAGGCATAGCCTATGTAAAAATGCTGAAACCGCTATCCATAAGCAGCTAACGGCCCAACTGATCGTCGATAGCCGAGCCTTTAACGATGGCGGTCAGCGCGTCGGAAAAATTCTGACTTCCCCCTAGCTCAGCTTGGTTCACCTCATCCTTACGTCGTTCACTCAAGCTTCATCACGCTCATCGAAGGGCTATCGGGGGACGCTGATGCTTCCCCTCATCTTGGTGGTTCTCACAGCCCCTGCGAATCGGCGTCTGAGGTTCCAGGAACCGTTGAGATAGTTACGAAAGGAGCGACGACCTTCAGGCAGCCTTAAGGCTTTAACCGGGGCTCAGAAGTTCCGAGGAGGCTCGAGAGGGGGCTCCGCTAGTACAAAGAGCAAGCTAAGAGAGATAGGTCATTCTACCTCAAGGTAATGGGCATTAAGACCCAACTATCGCCTTCGAAGGACATGAGCGAGGCAGGATAAGGAAGTTGAAGTTAGGCAACCTCGGCGTGTTTTGTAAAAGTGAGGCCGATTACGACTTTGTGACCTTAGTCGTAGGTAGAGATCACGTTTAAGCATGCGTCGTCGTCCGTTATATCGGCCAATGGGGCTTAACGGATGCCAACGGCTTAAGAGCAACTTTGTTAAACTTTAATGACAAAGGCCAAGGTGGAAGCTTGAGTGCAGGGGTTCATGAGAAGGGGGAGCTCTCGCTCTTCGATATCTTAAGGGGGTTAAGGTCCAAGCCGGACTTTCATAAGGTCGGGGCCATAGCTATCTTCATAGGCGTCGTCCGAGGGGAAGCAAAGGAGGGTAAGGTGCAAATGCTGGAGCTAGAAGCGTATGAAGATAAAGCTAATGAAGTCTTAATGCAAATATGCAATGATTTAAAAAGGAGGGAGGGAGTTGTTGATGTACAAATTCATCATTTCCTTGGGCAATTTAAAGTTGGTGAGGACATAGTTTATGTTGTAGTGGCTGGCAGCCATCGAAATGATGTATTCCCTGTGTTAGTAGAAGCTGTAGAGCAGTATAAAAAGAAGGCGCCAATATTCAAGAAGGAATATGTGATAAATGAAAAGGGGGAAGTGAAATCATATTGGGTGTATGAGCGTGAGTTGCATTAGCCTAAGGCAGAAAGGAGGACGAAATAATGCGTTATTAGAATGTTCCATCGATAAGCGATATCGTAGCCCCGAAATCTTTTGTGAAGCCTTCGGCTTTAGCCTTAAATAACGTCGTTAACGTCAAGGTAGGATTTGAACTCGCATCAGCTGGCGGCTCATCAACTTCTCGGAAAAGTAATCCGTGTTTCCTGTTTTCTAACGAAGCAACTTTGTTTAGGGCTCGTAGAGGCCCAGTTGGTGAGCTTAAGACGTTAGGGCTGTCTTAAGAGCAGGTGGACATGATTCCTTTACGAAGTAGAAAGAAATGCTTCCATTTTCCTCGGGTTAAAGTACAGGTATAATTCCGCAGTTCTTAAAAAATCAGATCCTAAGACGCTTGGAATCCCTCTAAATTCTTCGGGAGAGACCTTCCTCATAGGGCTTAAAACGCTGATCGAAGACAGCTCAAACGTTACTATCCTCCCAGTTTCATCCTCAATTCGTAAAGCTACATCCCCTAGCAACAATCTTCGAAATTTGTGACCAGCGAATGCGATCGTTGGATATTCTTTAGCTTTTTCCAAAGCTGAAAATGGAATGTTCAACATCATTGCATCATGGGGGCCACAGTTACCCAAGGGCTACCGGTATCGACCAGAAACCAAAGAGGTATCGGTCGGAGATGGTACCGATGAGATCTTATTCTAGCAAAAACAAATGGCGTTGGTTGACCGAAATACTCGCGTACCTAAGGGGGATTTTTATACGGCTCCCCCTTTAAAGAATTAAGGCCACGCCCTCTGGCGGAATAGATGTGACAAAGACCAAGTTAACATCTATGCCTTTTTCCTCAAGAACGCGCAGTAATTTCTCCATTTCATCTTCAACTGCAACTATCTGCTGATCTTTCACAGCGAAGAACTTGCTTCCATATTTTTTCTGAAGCTCCTGATAATGTGCACTGAACCACTCTTCGTTCTTCTTATGCATTTCAAAAAGTAACTTCTCCTTCACTATTTCTTCCTCCATCGGGACGTTCTGCACCATTTGCAGACCTCCTAA
>WUQV01000227.1 GCA_009889585.1 Candidatus Bathyarchaeota archaeon
CCGACGAAGACAGGACCTGTGACCTCTATTCTCTTCCCAGCGCTGACTATGTACATTCGAGCTACCTCATCGATCTTTATATTAACGTCGCTTGGATGCTTCGCCATCTTAACTCGAACGTTCACGACGTTTCTACCCGACCGTATGGCTTCTTCGACCTTAGCTGCAGCAAGGTGAGCTATAGCCTCTAGGTAACTAATACCGGTTGACATCCCTCGCTCTAAAGCCTCGCTTACGAGCTTAACATGCTCCATGCCCTTCTTAGGCACGCCAAGCACATTTCCATCGTAAACGTAAATGTAGTTAAGAGCAGCTGGGCCTAATAGCTTAGCTCCTACATCCGTCTCATACACGTAAACTCTTACAGTCTTACCTAATATTTCGCCTTCATAAGCTAGAAACTTGCATGGACCTAATGCATCTGCATATTTTAACGCAGTTGATATAATTGCTTCCTTTACAGCTAACCCTACAGCACTAGATGGCCTTAAATCAATATCGATCATCTTAGCGATTTCAACATCTGAAAACTTCCACTCAACGTAAAACTGCGGATATGCAAGCCTTCTTAAGTCGATCTCACCATGAAGAGCTAATGCCACTCTTTCTACGCCTATTCCAACGTTTAACACTGGATACTCTAAGCCGTACTCAGCGAGGGCTATTGGGCTATAAAGCCCATAGTTAACTACTTCAATCCATTCATTAGTAACTGGATGAAGGGCATATCCTTCATGCTCCGTCTCAGGAGCATAATACTTCGACGTTACCTTCTTTTGAATGAATCGTAATTTAGTAAGCCCTAAGGGCTCCAATAAAGCCCTTGAAATTACCTCGCCATCTCTTATGTCAACGCTTTCATCCATAATTACACAGCTTGCAACATGATGAGCTCTAAGATGTTTTTCATCCTCCTTTTGTTCACGTCTAAAGCGTATATCGACTGAAAAAAGCTTGATCGGTAGCTTACGCTTATATTGAAGGGCCTCTAACGTTAGGAACCAAGCGCTCGTCATATGAGACCTTAACGTAAGGGTAGAGATCTCCGGTTTTAAGGCTTTAAACTCAGGGAATACATTCGAAAGTATAGTCATAGCCGTACTATCGGATACGCTTAAGGCCTCGGCTACTTCCTCCACTAAATCGTCTGAATCGACCTCCCCCCTTTTATAACCCCTTAACGCCCTTCGTAAGGCCTCAGCCTTCTCATCCGTTAACTCAACCCCTAAGAGCTTTATCTCGTGACGTTTTGCGCTACTCAACCCGACGTCAGGTCGCGGCAAGGCCGCTAAGTAATAACAACGATCCAATATGATCAAAGCCTCTGGCCCGTATTGCTTATAGACCTCCCTTTCGTCAACGATCACGGGGTTTAAGACTTCGTCGAAGCCTAAGTCAAGGAAGGACTGGCGAAACCTTTGGATTAAGTCAAAGAGAGGATGGGAGGAGCCGCGCTCGCCAGCGAACGTTAGCCTGCGCGTTGGCTTCAGTAGGAAGCGCGCGCTTTCGCGCCAAACGCTCTCGAACCCCTCCTCCTTTACTCGATTCATGATTTCGCCAGGGTTAAGCTTGCCCAATCCGCTCTCACTAAGGACTTCGTCAACATGACGACAAATGGATCATTTAAGTTTATAACCGCGATATTGTCATAGCAAAGCCATAACGTTCAAGTCGATAGGACTTCTTCCCTTAACGTAACTCTTCTACGGCGCGACCTCTCTCGACGGCCATGAGGTGAGCTGAGGCCTTCGATTAACCCTTTAAGGCTGCTTAAAGCTCGCCCCTTGAGCGTATGAGGAGCATCGATTATGATCTTACTAAGGAATTAAAGGAGCCTGGGCGGGGACGATAGTAGAGCAACGGCTCATTTCGACAAACCTGATGTTATAGCAGACCCTCGGTAAAGCTATGAAAGGAATAGATATCGCTTAAATCCAAGGTGCGCTTCAAAGGAAGGGCATTTAAATGCCTAGTAAGCATAATAAATTTACCGCAAAACGATATACCTTATATGCACTTCTAACCCACATTCACAAAGCATTACATCATACGGCTTTAACTTCACAGCTTCTTCAACATTAGAAAATCCCTCCCCCATGACAAAGCTTATTGCATCCCTTCCTCCGAATATGAAAGGGGCTATCGTTACTCTTACTTCATCAACGACATTCGCTTGAAAGAGACTCCATAATAACTCCCCTCCTCCTTCAGCCATTACCCTTCGATATCCTAATTCCCATAACTTTTCCATTACAATACGCATATCTATAGGGGGTCGCTCGGCGATTATTATCACGTTAACGCCCTTACGTCTCAGCATCTCAACTTTCTCAAGCAGAGCTTCCTTCGTAGTAAAAACTATCGTCTCCGGCGGTACAGCAAAAATTCTCGCGCTTACTGGAGCCCTTAACCGTCCGTCGATCACTATCCTTGCTGGATCTTTTCCTTGCACGTATTTCAACTTTAACGAAGGATCATCGATTATAACCGTATTAGCCCCTATCATTACGGCATCGCATTCAGCCCTTAACTGATGCAATCTTCGTAGATCATGCGGGCAACTAAGCCTGCTAAACCTAGTTTTACTCGCAATTTTCCCATCGATGGTCATAGTCGAAAATGCGATGAGATGAGGCTTCATAATGCTACCTTAAGCAAGCCTTTATCATTTTATCAAACTACCTCGGAAGAATGCAGCTAGTACTGCTTTCGCACATCCCCTCTTTACGAGGCTTGCAAGCTTATCATGAGAAGATCCAAATCCTAAGCTATTACTATCAAGTATCACAATGCTTGCTTCTTTTCCCTCTTCTATCATACCTAATTCATCGAGCTTTAACGCCTTAGCTGCATTCACCGTAGCCATCTTCAAAACGTCCTTACCACATATATTCAGCTTGCCCTTCAATCGAAGTATGTTCCATGCGCATTCCATCTCCCTCCAAAGGTCGGGGCTCACCCAGCCCGCGTTATCCGTGCCGAGGGCGACGTTAGCTTCACACTCTAAGAAGTAGTCCAACGGCGGAAGCCCTGTTGAGAACCACATGTTAGCCCTAGGGCAAGAGACGATCGATACGCCCCTTTCGACGATCGCAAGGACCTCCTCCTTCGTAAGGTGAACCCCGTGGACTATTAAGTCGGGACGTAGGTGCTCAATCGCTAGCTCAAAATCCCCCTTCTCGTATGTTGAACGCGTTTCGGCGACGTGAACGGCGACGAGCTTCTCAAACGACTTCTCCCTCATTAACCTTAAGGAGCCGACATCGTACACTAACGGGGATGAAAGGCCTAATCCATCGGAAAAGCTTAAGAGCTCGTCAAGTTCTGCGTTTAAATCCACTCCTCGATACGGTCGGCTTAAGATTATGTTTCTTAAGGGCAAGCCTCTCGACCCGCTCGAAGCCACGATGGCCCCTCGAAGGCCTAGCTCGTAGAAGCCGGCCATCGTTAACGCCCCTTGGCTTACGTGAAAGGAGGCGACTTGAGTAACGGCGCGTTCCAACTCGACGTCAGATGCCTCCCTTAACAATCGATGCTTAAGGCCGTCGGGCTCACGAACGAGTTCGCCTATCGTTAGGCCGAGCCCAGCCTCCATGAAGGCATGATCGAACGGGTGGATGTGCGCGTTAATTAAGGCGGGAATAGCGACGCCGGTTTCGAAGTCCAAGCGGGCGTTGCCGCTTATCTTGCCCCTTCCCACGTGAGCGACGACGCCGTCGGATATTTCGATATGCGCGTCCTCCTCAAGTCGTACATCCTCGCCGATGACGCAATATCTTACGTTTACGATCAACGCTCTGAGCCGCCGACGATCTTAACTTTGTAGTTGTAGTTGCTCAGCCTGATTTCCTCAAGGGCTTTAGCCGCAAGCGATAAGGCCTTCCTCGGGTTTTCAGCTACGCCGACGCCTACTTTAACGCCATCATTTGAGAGTTTATCTAAGAGGTGCAGCTCACGCACGCTTGAGAAGAGGATTATATTGTCACCGCCTAAGTAATAAGCGAGGCCTCCTATCCTATCGGCGAAGTCCATTATTGATGAATAAAGCCTCATCATCATTTGATACGTATTATAGACACCATTAGCTGTTTCCCTCATAAATGAGTTTACGTCTATATGAGCTGCGACGATCTTCTCACTCGGCTTATAGAAGTCATCTATGAAGTCATCCTCATTGGATATTAGCATATTCGTAGCCCTTAATTGAGCCTCTTTTAACGTCATTCCATAACCAACGCCTATTTTCACTTTCAAAGGTAGAATTCGCGAAATTGTGCCCCTCAATTTATCGCAAAGATCGAATATATCGCAAGTTATGCCATCTATAAGGGCTATCGAGAAATCGTACCTTAGAGGAAGAATAAACCCATATACGTCAGCCATTATCTCATGAAGCGACTTAGAGAGTTCAGCTTGCTTAACCTGTACGATCCACTCCCTATCGTCCCTTAAGCCCCTAATCCACCTCTCGTAATCAACGACCTCTACGACTGCGGCTTTCACGATAGATCACTTAATCGATGAAAATGGGGTCTCCGCCCTTGTACGAGCTCTTCTTTACCTCGGCTAAGCGCATCGCCTGCTTGACGGCAGCCTCCGTCGCCCTCCTTGCGTATTCCTCCACCCTCGCGAGAGCTTGAGCCCTCGTCGCCCCAGGCCCGATTATGCCTAATGTCACAGGCTTTCCGAATTCCGTTGAAAGGTCGAGCAACTTCCTCGCGGTTTGATGGGCGATGACTTCATCATGTTGGGTCTCTCCCTTTATGACCACACCTATTGCTACGATTGCATCGACCTCGTCCTTCTCCAAGACGGCCCTCACGAGGGTTGGCATATCGAAGCTCCCATGGGCCTTTACGACGTACGCAACCGTCGCGCCTAGGAACTTTACGTGGTCTAACGCCTTTTGAAGCATGAGGTAAGTGATGTCGTAATTGAACTCCGAGACGACTATGGCCAGCTTAACGTCTTTCCTATTCGATCGGGCCGACATCTGGCACCCCTTGTCTCAGCCCCTTGCCGGCGTGTGGTATCAGCCCTTTGCCGCCGTAAAGGAGTATACGAACAAGGTTAAGCGCGTGCTTCTTGGCCCTATCGATCGCGATTGAGCGCAATCCCTTTTCATCAACGGCCTCATCCTCATGGACTGTTACATCGATTACGTGTTTCCCAGTGAGAGCTTGTAACATCGTAAGGCCTATTCCCATCGTTAAATAGCAGTACTTATCGATTAACGCCGGCCCAACCCAGCCGAACGTCATCACCGCTTCGCAACCGTCGTCTATTAATTTCTTCACGGCCGCCGGCAGATCCTTAACGCCAGGTACCGTGTACCTAACGACATCAAGGTTCGGCACATGTTCCATCAGCACCTCTAATGCATACTTCGCCATGTCAACCCTCGCAAACGTCGTATCAACTATGCCTATTTTATGAGCCATGATAGCTCTCCCACAGCTCTATTATCTCAGCTCCTTCGAATAACTCAATTCCAAGGGCCTTAGCGTACTCCACCGCCTTGTTAAGGCTTAACGAAGTGCCTTTGTCCAACATCTCAGCGAATATTACGCTTGGCTCCAGCCCTGTTAATGCAGCTAAGCCTACCGCCAGCTCCGTATGGCCCTTCCTAGCACGGAGGTCGCGTGATATAAGGATTGGTACATGGCCTGGGAAGTAAAACTCGCTCGTAAAGCGCCTTCTCGCCTCGTCCACTAACCCGCTTAAGGTTAATGAGACGACCTCGTGAAGCTTTCGAATCGTTAAGGATCGATCCCTATCCGAAATGCCCGTTCTAACGTTGATGTGATTAACCCAAAGCGAATAGGCTGATTTCTCCCCATAAGAGGGGCCTTTTTCAAGGAGCGACTTCCATTCGTCGCACTTCGCTAAGACTTCGTTGAGTAAGGGCAACCTTAATCGAACGGCGACCTCCGAGCTCGTTGCATAACAAACGAGCCCTCCTGCCTCGGTTCTAAGCCTATATATCGCTTCTTCGTCGGCGAGGCCTGCGTAATAAACCATGTCGACCTCTTGCTCCCTGCTCCAAGAGTCGAAGATTAATACGGGCTTCCCTAAGGCGAGGTCGGCCTTAGCCCTTTCAAGCTTTAAGTCAATCATACACAGGCCTTTGTCGAAGAGTATCATTTAAGAGTATTTACTCATAAATGAGTTATATGAACCGATGAATTCGCTCATATTCATTAAGCTAACTCTACCACTCGACGGCTAGATTAACGGCTAAGCCAGTAGTTCAAACTGCTGTTCGTACTGGCGCTGTGTGGGCGGCGCTCGCGGCCATCGTCGCAGCCGCTTTAACGTTCATCGGCGTTAGGCTCGATCCTGAGGCGGGCGTTTCAGCATTTTCTGCCAGCTTAGCTGCCCTTGAAGAGTTACTTACTAGGACTATAGAAGGTCGTATGTATGTTGATAAACTTGTGAGGGGGATCAAGATTATTAAAAGGTTAAGCTATGGTTGGATAATGATCGCTCAGCTACCCTCAGAAGCGAAGAAGTTACTGAGGGGATCTTCTCCTTAATGAAAGGGGCTGAGGCCGCTAGGAAGTAATACATTCGTGATGTTTCAAACATCTTCATTTACTGATCATGTTTATGAAGTATGCATGTATATACGGATCCCCAGTTATTTCAGGATGAAATATTGATGCTAACAGCGATCCTTGTTCAACGAGGGCCGTAACCCTCCCGAGGTCCCCACATTCGATCGTCGCTAGGCTTCTCGCGCCTCCCCACGTGTTTACGATCGCCGGAGCCCTTATGAAGGCGCCCCTTATCGACCTCCCGAGGACGTTTACATAAACTTCCGTTTCAAAGGACTCCCTCTGCCTTCCGAAGGCATTCCTAAGGGCTTCTACGTCCATCACGCCTAAAGCCATCTGCTCTATCTCCCCTACGATCCTATCCTTGACCTTCTTAGCTAAGATCATCGCCCCAGCACCTATTCCAAAGATAGGGAACCCCTCCTTAGCCATGTCCTTTAGAGGCTCTAATAAGCCCCTCCTAACTATTAGCCTCCCTATCGTCGTGAATTCCCCTCCAGGTATTACGAGGCCATCGACTCTTTTGAGAGAGTTAAGATCCTTAACCCTCATGATCTCCTCGGACCTCTTAAGCACGTCAAAGGCCCTCTTGAGTATCTCTACGTTCTCCTCAACATCCCCTTGAAGGGCTAGGACGCCTACTTTCAACTAAACCCCTCTAACCTGAAGGAGTTCCTCAGGCTTAAGGGACTTGATGTCGATTCCAACCATGGACTTCTTCTCTACGACCATCTTCTGAGCCTCGACGACGGCTTCTGGGTCGTCCCAATGGGACGTCGCGATGACCATGGCCTCAGCCCTAGCGACGGGATCCTCGGACTTGAAGATCCCAGACCCTACGAAAACGCCATCAGCCCCCAAGAGCATCATTAAGGCTGCGTCAGCAGGGGTCGCTATACCCCCTGCGGCGAAGTTGACGACCGGAACCCTGCCGAGCTTCGCGGTTATGTAGACTATCTCGAAGGGGACCTTGGCCTCCCTAGCGTAATCCCTTAGGAACTCTTCGTCATCTACGTGGGATTTAATCGTAATCAAATCCTTGTTCAAGGCCTTCATATGCCTCACGGCTTCAGCGACGTTACCGGTGCCGGCCTCCCCCTTGGTCCTGATCATCGAGGCTCCTTCAGAAATCCTCCTCAAGGCCTCTTGAAGGTCCCTAGCCCCGTTGACGAATGGCGTCATGAAGACCCACTTGTTTATGTGATGGGCTTCGTCCGCCGGGGTCAAGACTTCGGATTCATCGATTAAATCTATCCCTATCTCCTCCAATATCTTCGCCTCTACGTAATGTCCTATTCTACACTTGGCGCTCACCGGTATCGTTATGAACTTCATGACCTCCTCGATGACGTTCACATCAGCCATCCTAGCGATGCCGCCGCTCCTCCTTACGTCGTATGGCAACTTATCGAGGACCATGATCCCCACCGCTCCAGCGTCTTCGGCTATCTTCGCTTGCTCCACGTTGGTCACGTCCATGATGACCCCATTTTTGAACATCGTCGGAAGGCCCATCTTGACCCTCACCCCTCCAATCGTGATGGACTCGGACGGCGCGGC
>WUQV01000228.1 GCA_009889585.1 Candidatus Bathyarchaeota archaeon
CGCTTATTTACTTCTTTAATTCACACATCGTAAGAATGAAGCTGACACATCAAATAGCTGATAAGCACGTGCGGCTCTCAGAAGTTATACATCGACGTTTCATGATGTTTCATCGGCCCAGCTAGCTTCAAGGAGACGGCGTAGCTACGTCATTCGGACGTTGGATGAAGGAGCAGTTGAGCTTGGCCGTGGCTTTCGTTAACTTTGACCCAAGCTGTGAAACGACGCCTTACGAGCCAGATTTAGACGTTAGGAATGATAACAGACCCGCGCTATTGATGGAGAGGATGGAGAGCGAGGAGGGGCGGCAAATATGACAAGCCTTTCCTATTCATAAGCTAATGATTTGTCTTCTCTGCGCGAGCCTTGGACGGTGAATGACGAAAGAGCTGTTCTACAGGTTAAGGGCCCACAGCTTGCGAAAGTTCTTCAGGACCCAGTTGGCCCTTTAGGCGTTCCAGCCGACTACATAGAGTACATGATGGGCCATACGATAAGCACTTATCACGACGTACAAATGAAAGGCGTAGAGTTCCTCCGCAATATATACGCAGCCAGCGGTTTATCCATAAAGCCGAACGTCAGAGAGGGTAGTGCTTAGATCCTTTCAAGATAGAGTTCGTCACTTAATATCGTGAATGACGTTAGCGTCAGCTTCCATAAGCAAACCTTTAAAGGCCTTGGTTAAGGCTGATTCCATCACAAGGCTTGACCATCTCCTCAAGTTGCTTCTTCATGACCTTGATGTCTCGACTTAAGCCGAAGGCGTCGGCGAAGAGCTCCGTCGTCCTTAGAATCACGTCCTTACCGACCTTTTCCTTAACGATAAAGCCCGCGTCCTCCAACCGTCGAACGTGCCTGTAGACGTGGCTTCCTCTTACCTCAGCCACGGACCTTTGAGGGATCGGCTGGCGATAGGCGATGTAGGAGAGGGTCCTCAATAGCCCGGGGGGTAGCCGTCGAGCTACCTTTCGCACGCGTTGAACGTACTCAGCCCTTAACCTTAGGGCGAACCTCCCGTCGCTTAACTCGACGACTTCAAGGGCTGACGAACGGCTTTCGTACTCCTTGGCTAACGAGCGGACGAGTTGTCGAACTTCATCCTCCGAACGAGCCTTTAATACGGGCCTTAGAGCTTTCAAATCAAGCGGACGGCCAGCGGCGTAAAGGGCGGCTTCAACTAAGGCTAAGCTAGTGGAGAATCCCTCTTCTTCAACGCGAGGGCCTTTCAGCGATTTCAACGTGGACTTCCTCAAGATCCCCCTCCTGTCGTAAGATGACCTTGCCTCTTTGAGCTAGGAAGAGAAGCAAGATGAATATCCTTATCGCTTCTAACCTCTCAAGGCCTGCCACGAGTCTTGAGAAGGCTATCGCCCTGCCTACTACGAGGCGTCGAAGAAGGCTTTCGTAAAGGCCTTCCATTTGCCGCTCGACTTCCATCAAATGCCTATCGGCTTGAGGTAAGATGTCGGACGGTCGCAAGACGAGCTCTGGACGAGCTTTCAACGGAAGGGATCTCTCGACGCTAAGCGCTTCCTCTAACTTCCGTAGCAGCTGTTCCACAGTCGTCGGCATGATCTCGTGCCGAAGGGGGAAGGGCAAGGGCGGGAGGGACAGCCCCTCGACTGGCTTTTGCTGCGTTGACGGTCTCTCCATCCTCACGGGCTCAGGCTGCTTAAGCAGGAGCTCGGCTTTCATCAAGTAGATGAAAGCCGACGAGTCCAAAGCTATGCCGGAGGCCCTGAAGTCCATCTCTTGTTTCTCCATCTCCTCTAGGAATGAAGCTAACAAGAACGCTACGTCAACCCCCCAAGGCTCGACCTTCTCAAGCTCTCGAAAGTCGAAGAGGACGTTCCACGGCGGCCTTAGGTAAAACGGCTTAGACGAAGCGACGTTCAAATCACGTTACCTTAAGCGGCAACGAGACGACGTGCGAGACGCCATCCTTGCTGTAAACGCCGTAAACCTTCTCGGCTTTATTCACGATCTCCGGCTTGAGCGTAATCACTATGAACTGAGCTCGTTTAGACTCCTCGACGAGGATGTCGCCTAAACGTCCGACGTAAAAAGCGTCCAAGTGAGCGTCAACTTCGTCGAAGACGTAAAAGGCGGCAGGCGTTAGCTCCCTCAAGGCTAGC
>WUQV01000229.1 GCA_009889585.1 Candidatus Bathyarchaeota archaeon
CTGCAATAAGTTCTAATGTTGTATCATCTCCAATTATCCTTTCCATAGGTGGAAGTTCAATAATCTCATTTGCGTTACCAGTGCTTACCCATAAATCCGCTTCAGGAGTTGAATCCGCAAGCGGTTCAGCCTTTCCCTCTGGTCCAGCAAACTCATCTCCTATTAATGCGGTTTTAATCCCCATCCTCTCTAAATTCCTAGCATGTATCATCATATCGGCCTCAGGATTTCCAAATCCTTCTTCAGTTATAATTGCCCCATCTACAGCAAGCATTTGAGCAATCTTATCTGCATAATAAGCGCATAGCTCTTTATCCTTAAGAGCAACTTTACATGGAGATACTATCACACCTGCGAAGTCCAACTCCTTCCCATGTCTTTCAAAGCATTCCTCAACTAGGGGGTTATTCATATGATGATAAGTTGTATTTTTATCACATCCAGAGACACAATTCCCAGATACTACAGCTCCATCTGCTAATTCTAAGGGGTTGAGTAGCGTAGGCAATAAGTTTTTGCAATCCATCCCGTAAAGATATGTATCATGTAATAATCCTTGAGCTAAAGCTTGAAGTATAATTACTATTCTAGGTAAGTCCTTCTTTTGCCTACCAGGAAACTCAAACTCATAGGTTTTCATGCTATCTGGTCTTACTTCCCTTGCAAGTTCGCCTATCTTTGCTGCTGCTTTCAATCCGGCAATCCTTAGAACTTCCTCATGAGCATGTTGCTCCAATCCCTCGATGGGATCCGCTACGACTACTACGTTTAAGGTCTTTGAGAAAGGCGTATATTCGGCTCCAGGCCCGCTCATATCGATTATGCCCTCTTGAAATCCAACTATTCGACGTCCAGTTGTAACTACTGCTATATTCTTTAGAACACGTGTCACACCGCTTCCTACGGTTTCAACTGGACCTATGAACCCTGGAAAGATGCCTCCTGGCCCCTCTATTTTCACCCTCGGCTCAATAACGTCCTTAACGGGTATTATCCTCACGCTTTCTCCTGGTTTAGCTATTTCGATGTCCGCTTTAGCGATTCGTTTATCTTCAAGAACCGTCCTTATGAGATCCTCCTTATTAATATAAAGGGTATGACCTATTACCCTAGAGCGAATGCCGAATTCTACATCCTCTATGTATACTTCCTCCAGCTTTAATTGAGTTTTTTGACGACTCATTTCGTACTTTCTTCCTCTCTAATCCTTCTTACTATGGTAATCGTATTCTCGACTATCTTCTTATCTAAAGACTTCTCAATTACTCCTATGGTTTCATCATAGATGCTTTTGTCGATTTGATTTTTAATCTCCGGCTCAAACACGTGATAAACTGGAAGGTGTAGTGCCACTTCGCTAAGCGCCCCTGAATAAGAGGGATCTCCAGTCGTAACAGTTCGAGCATGAACTTCAGCGCCTTCAGGATCAGCAACCCCCAATAGGACTACGAATTCCCCGGGGTTATTACCTCGGACGAGGTCTAAAATCCTTTGTTGATTTGGGAAATCCACGCTGCCAGCTGCCGTACAAACGAAGCACTCGGTGATGGAGAAAATAGGCTTAAGGCCCATTCTGTTTAAAGCGACCTCTATTTCCTCTCCATGCACTCCGTCTCTATCGCCTATTGCGATTATCTTCTTCTCGCTAAGCTTCATCAAGGGGATCGTTAACGGGGAACTATTTATATTTTTTGGCAGTCAGAAGTTAACCGAGGCTGTGGAAAAATCGAAAAGAGGTACAGCTTATGGTCAGACCAATCGTGCTCCCCTTGAAAAGGAGTTTGCAGCTTATGTGAAGAGATCTAAAGGAGGATCGTGAAAAGGTACGAGGAGCACGGCGTGGTAAGCTTTAAGGACAAGCCCAGGCCGATAGGAAGGCCTAAACTTAAAAAGAAGCTAGGAAGCTCTTTAAAGCAACCCTAAAGAACCTAAGGCTGTTCTGTTTTCCTAATAATAGATGGAGCCAGGAGGTGCTAAGGTTAGAAGGAAGCTGCGTGAGGGCATTAAACGTCGCGAAGGGCATC
>WUQV01000230.1 GCA_009889585.1 Candidatus Bathyarchaeota archaeon
CCGTCTTATGAACGAACTCTAAGAACAACAAGCTTAAGGCGGCGGCCGTTACGTACCATGGCGCCGTAAACGCCGAAGCGATCGCGATAACCCACGTTGCTCCTCGGATGGGTAAATTCCACCTTAAGAACGATTTATCGAAGCCGTGTTTAGCGAAGAGCTGGCCAACCCCGATGAAATGGCGAAGGCACTTCATAGAAGCCGTTTTAACGCTCGTCGACCCCTTGAACCAAACGATCGCCTCCGGCTCGTAAACGATCGCGTAGCGCTTGGCCAACTTGTACGTAAGGTCCGTGTCCTCACAACGGATGAGCGATTCGTCGAAGCCTCCAACCTCTAAAATAGCCTTCTTACGCACGGCTAAGTTCATCGTCGGCGCTATGCGAACGAAGCGCTTCTCCTTAGGGAATTCCATCCTCCCCCCTACCCAAGCGAGGAATCGAGCCACCCCGCACTCTACGTTCCATAGCAACGTCGGCCCCGTTACAGCGGCGACGCGTTCGTCGGCGAAGTGCTTGATGGCTTTCATGATCCACATCGGGTCTGCGTGACAATCGGAGTCTATGAAGAATATGATGTCGCCGCTCGCGCTCTTAACGCCTAGGTTCCGAGCGTATCCGAACCCAAGCCCTGGCTCGACTATCAGCTTAACGGGGTATTCCTTGAGGATGTTAATCGTCCCGTCCGTCGAGCTTCCGTCCACTACTACGACTTCGTCGGGCTTTCGGGTTTGCTCGAATACGGAGTTTAAGCACCGCTTGATCGTAAGGGCCGAGTTCTTCGTGATGACGACGACCGAAGCGCTGTTGAAAGCCATATTCTTTAAGCCGTCATTCGACTTAACGTCGAGCATCGCTCGCCCCTCTTAACCTCCTCTAAGATAGCCCTTACGGCGTTCTCAAGGCCGTCCCATGCTGAAACCTCCTCTTGAACCTCCTTCGCCCTTTCGACCGTTGGGCCCTTTAAGGCCTCCTTAATGGCCTTAGCTAACGTCCGCTCATTCAATCTATCTTGTTTAATTATCCTCGCGATGCCTATTTCCTCAGCCCTTTTAGCGTTGTTGATCTGCTCAGTGTGGCTAAGCGTAGGTATAAGGATCATAGGCTTCCCATAACACATGGCTTGCGTTATAACACCGTGGCCAGCTCTTGCGATGGTTAAGTCGCAGGCCTTCAAGTACTCGAAGCGGTTGGGAATCCATCGAAACGTCATGACGTTCTTACGGCGACTTGGGGTTAAAGGGCCCGGGTGCCCTAACGACATTACGACTTGATAATCGTCCGGAAGCTTGATGAGGGCCTCGTGAAGGGCCTTGGCGAAGTAAGCCGTGCTTCGGACGGGCCCGCTGACGCTCGCGAATACGAGCGGCTTATCGCTTAAGCCGAGCTTAGCCCTGAGGCTCTTTTCGTCAGGTAATTCGTGAGGACGAACCGGTAGGATGGGGCCTATGAGGCTTAGCTTCTTTAAGTAGGAGCGAGGGACGTGTAAGTTCCCGCTTGCTATAGTATAAGGAGGCGGGAAGTCGGGCACTAAGACCTTCGACCCGATCGTCCAGGCCTTTCCGATCGTCGCTAAAGTCGCATAATCGGCGAGCCTCGCCAGCCTAAGCAGCTTCTTACGCCTAGGGATGAGCACTTGAAATTGGTTTAAGAGACAAAGCTTAGGTATGCCTAATAACTTCGCGGCGATAAGGGGCGAAATACGGGAGTCTGAAACGACG
>WUQV01000231.1 GCA_009889585.1 Candidatus Bathyarchaeota archaeon
CCATTCAAATCCGACGAGCTTGTCGAAGCCCGTCTTCTTGACTATTCCTTGAACCTCCGTTAGGGCCTCCTTAAACATGTGCGTAGTAGGTGGGACCTCGCTCAACCCTAAACCTGTTCGTAATTTTCGGTTCGCTTCGTCTATCGGAACGGCGTGGCCGTATCTTATGACGTAGCTAGCGACCATCTTATGTCGATCGAGCATATGCCCTGCTTTAACGGCTAAGTTCCTTACGGCTAAGATAACATCGGTTGGATCGACGCCGCGTGGACATCGCTCTAAGCACGTATAACATGTAGTACATAGCCAAACGTCCTTATCCGAAAGTATCCCGCGGAAGCCTAACATAGCCCTTCTGATGACTTGACGCGTCCGAAAGGCAGTCCTACGACCGGATGGACAACTGGCCGTACAAGTCCCGCATTGAATGCAAAGGTTTATCTTCTCCCCGCCGGCTTTAGCGACGGCTTCAACGAGCCCTGCGTCTAGTTCGTTTAACCTCACGATATCCCTTCTAGCTTCGGCCGTACCCAAGTCCACGCCCAATCGGCGGGAGTGGAATCTAGGAGATAAAGCTTCCGCCTCAACTCGACCCTTAAGCTCGCCCAGAAGACGATTCATAGATGCCTTGGGCTGCCTTCTCAACAGCTTTTTGCTGATCGTAAGGTCGTAAAACTCTTAAAGAGGAGGCTCTCTCGCAATATAGATGGGCTTAACCGCTCCGCTGAGGTCGGACTTCCTTCACGAAATCGCTAGCGTCCCTAGGGGCTACGGCGTCCTCAAGTGCATTCAATGTGGTAGATGCGCCAGTAGCTGTCCTGTTGCAAGAGTCGTACCGGAGCATAACCCTCGTAAGCTCATCGAAGCTATCATATTGGGGCTTCGTTCGGAAGTCGTACCGACGAAGCTCCCTTGGTACTGCCTTTCGTGCTTTACGTGTTTAGACAGGTGTCCGCAGGGAGGGGATGCCGGCGAAGTTATGTTCGCCATTAGGAACGTTGCGGCAACGGAAGGGAACGTCCCATCAGGTCTTCTTCTTCAAGTCAGAAGCCTTGCCGAAACGGGACGCATCGTAAACCCTACGAAGATCGCCTTAAGAGAGCGAGAGAGATATAAGCTCGGAGGCTTGCCATCGGTTGACGTTGAAGCCGTTCGAAAGGTCTTAAGTAGGACTTCCCTCGTGAAGTTCGTTAGGTGATGTGCTCATGAGATATGCCTTTTTCATAGGTTGCCTTATTCCTTCAAGGGAGCCTAATTATGAAACATCCATTAAGATGATTTCATCACGATTGGGTATTGAATTGATAGAAATGAGTGAAGTGAATTGTTGTGCTCCATTCGGTATTCAATCTCTAGATTATATGGGATGGCTTGCATTAGCTGCAAGAAATATATGTATAGCTGAGGAAATGAACCTTGATTTGATGACTATATGTAATGAGTGTTATGAGTCCTTTCTAATGGTGAATACTATTTTAAAAGAGGATTCCGAAATAAGGAAGAGAATTAATGAAATACTTTTTGATGTAGGTAAGGAGTTTAAGGGGACAATTAATGTAAAACATTTTGTAGATGTTTTGTATGATGACATTGGTATTAAGAAGATAGCTGATGCAATCGAGCGACCATTAAAAGGACTTCATGTAGCTGTTCAACCTGGGTGTCATTTAATGAAGCCCAAACGATTACACTTAGGTGAGAGAATTGGTGGCATAAATAAACTTGATAATCTTGTTGAAGCAACTGGTGTTAAATCTATTCAATATAACCTTAGGGAGATGTGTTGCGGTGGTCCATTAAGAGG
>WUQV01000232.1 GCA_009889585.1 Candidatus Bathyarchaeota archaeon
GCGTTGAAGAAGCTTGAGGTTAAGGGCTTCGTAAGCCCTAGCTTCGTCGATTGGAGCGGAAGGATCTCCTCCGTCCTCTTTTTACCGCGTTGTAACCTACGCTGTCCGTTTTGCTTCAACGCCACGTTAGTCCTACGGCCTGAGGAGCTTCCGACGATCCCTATCGAGGAGGTCGAACGCCTCTTGAAGAAGGATAAGGGATGGGTGGATGGAGTCGTCATCACGGGAGGAGAGCCGACGGTTCACGAAGAGCTACCGGATCTTTGTAGAAGGATTAAGCTATTAGGCTTCGACGTAAAAGTGGATACGAACGGCGCCAATCCCAATTTGATAGAGGCCTTGATAGAGGAAGGGCTCGTTGATTATGTCGCCATGGACGTAAAGGCTCCATTAGACGTAGGGAGGTACTCCGTGGCAGCAGGCGTTGATGTAAGCGAATTATTGCCTAAGGTCGAGAGGACGATAGACCTATTGCTAAATGGGAAGATCCCTTATGAGTTTAGAACGACTTTAGTTCCGACGATTCATGAGGAAAGGGATGTTGGAGAAATCTGTAAGCGCATAAGAGGGTGTCGTAGATACGTATTACAAAACTTCAAGGTAAGCGAAGGATTAATCGACAAGAGGCTTAAGGGCGTGAGGCCTTTTTCTCGAGCCGAGCTTGAGGCGTTTAAAAGGGTTGCGGAAAGGATTATCCCTAACGTGGTGATAGGTAGCTACTAAGCTTAATACCTTACTTCATCCAAATAGGTAGGAGAACGATTCCTCTACGAACTTTGGATCAAGCTTTTCATAAGCTTCAACGCTTCCAACATCATACCAAAGCGTATTCGAAAGATATCCATAGACTAACATTTCACTTCCTATTAAGTAAGGTATAACATCTCTCATTAAGTCAAATTCACTTCCCTCACCTTTAATCTGCTCCATAATTCTTAAGACTTCTCCATTTAAAACAACTATACCAATACTAACTGGCTTCTCTAGTATTGGCTTCTCTATAAACTTATGAATCCTTCCATCATCATCTAAATCAGCTAATCCAACTCTTACGCTAAAACCTAATGCTAAAGCCACAGTAGCTAAAGCCTTCTTCCTTTCATGATAATTTAACAACTCTTTAATATTTAAATTCGTTAATATGTCCCCATAATAAACGAGCAAAGTTTCATCCGAGCTTATAGCTCCCATCTTATATGCATTTAAAATGGAGCCAGCAGTCCCCTTTAACGAGGGCTCATCCTTTACGTAAGAGATCCTTACGTTAAACCTCGAGCCATCGTCGAAGTAATTCACGATTTGCTCATGCTTATAATCGACGAGGAGTAACAATTCCGTAATCCCGTGGAACTTCAAAAGCCTAAGGATGTACTCCAGGAGCGGCCTTTGCCTCGGCCCAATCGGGATCATGCTCTTTTGAAAGTAATACGTGATCGGCCTTAACCTCGTCCCGGATCCTCCGCAAAGGATTAAGCCCTTCACTCCGCCCATCCGTCGCTCCCACTTTCAAGAACGTTAAGAGC
>WUQV01000233.1 GCA_009889585.1 Candidatus Bathyarchaeota archaeon
ACATCAACTCGTCAACGGCTGAATAAGGGTCGACATCCCTTGCTAAAACCCTCTTAACGATCTCATCCATCCTCCCCTCCTTACGTAAGGCCTCCACTACGATATCTGCCGCCTCCCTCCCTATCGCCTCGATCAACTCAGCCTCTACGATACGTATCTCCCTTAGCGCATAAGCGCCTTCATCTAACAACCTCTTATGCTTAAGTATCTTGTCTAAAAGCCGTGAAACGCCCTCGCCCGTAAGCGCGACGGTCTTTAGGACTGGCGGCCTCCAGACGCCTTGAGGCCTGCCCATTCTCAACGCCTCTTCCACGTACATCGCCATCGAATCCGCGTTCTCACGATCGGCTTTGTTAACGACGAATACGTCCGCCACCTCCATTAAGCCTGCCTTCATCGTCTGTACGTCGTCGCCGAGCCCTGGGGCGAGGACGACGATGACTGTGTGCGCGACGTTGAACACGTCAACCTCATCTTGTCCAGCTCCTACCGTCTCGACTATTACGAAGTCCTTTCCGAACGCGTCCAAGACCTTGACGGCGTCCTTCGTAGCCCTTGCCAAGCCGCCAGGATGTCCACGTGTCGCCATGCTTCTGATGAAAACGCCATCGTCGACGGCGAGGCTTTGCATGCGTATCCTATCCCCTAGGAAGGCGCCTCCGCTAAACGGGCTTGAAGGGTCGACGGCTATGATGCCGACGGTCTTGCCGCCTTTCCTAAGCTCCTTGACGAGCTTTTCGATGAGAGTGCTCTTCCCCGAACCGGCTGGCCCCGTAACGCCGATAACGTGAGCCCTTCCCGTGTGAGGGTAGAGGAGCGCGATCAACCTCTTAGCGTCAGCTCCGCCCCTCTCGACCATCGTTATCGCCTTAGCTGCAGATCGCTTATCTCCGCTTAAGACGCCTTGAGCTATATGTTGAATTACGTCCATCGATTCTCACGTCACACATCCATCTCAAGGTGAACTTGCATACTTAAGACCTTCGCTACATAGTTTAATGACCTTTGAAATGTTAAGTTCGTACGCGATGGAAACGTAGATTAACCTCTCCTCATTACATTCTCTAAGATGAACTTGACTATCGCCTCTAACGACGTCCCCGGGCCGAACACCTCCCTTATCCCGACCTCCTTCAAACGCGGTACGTCCTCCTCTGGGATTATGCCTCCGGCTATTACCAACACGTCCGTAAACTCCCTTTGCTTAAGCAATTCCATCACTCT
>WUQV01000234.1 GCA_009889585.1 Candidatus Bathyarchaeota archaeon
AGAGCCTGTAAAAGGAATAGAATTGATGAAGAGAAACCGACGTCCGAGTAATGATGTACCAATTACGAAATTAACCAATGGATCGTCTAAGGTTTGCCAAGCATTTAGGATAAATATAGAGCTTAATGGCGTGGATTTATGCGATAGAGGGCTTTTATCTGTGAAGGAGGTAAATTAACATTCGATGTAGAGAGGTCCAAAAGGTTAGGAATCAATTATGCCGAAGAATACAGAGATGCTCCATGGAGATTTTATATAAAAGGTAAAAAGTTTATTCCTCCTTAAAGTCGTGCTAACAAAATAGAACTAAAGTTTGATAACAATGTCATAGCTGAAAAAATGCTTTGAAGTTTTATCATTGATAGTTATCTTGAGGTAGATCCTATATTTTTGAATTTATTATATTCTCTCTTAAATTCCAGATAAACTCTTTTTCTAGGATTGGTGAGCTAAGGTTGACATAACTCATAAAACCTCCTCCATTATCTTCCTATCGAGCTTTATTCTCCCCTTATCCACTTTACCAAGGTCTTATTCTCCTCAGACTTTAACAGCACCGAAAGGAATTCGCAGAGAATGATCGTATAAATAACGACTCTAACCTCATCCTCGGCTATAAGCTCTGAGAGCCCATCATAGTATTTCAAGCCAGAGACGAGCTTTGAAAAAGATTCGTATCGAGGATGAGAAACTTCATTCCTCTTTGCTTTCTTCCAAGACTTTCTCGACGTAAGGAGCTAGCTCCCTCAACCTCTTCTTAGCCAGCTCTATTCTTTCCCTAGAGTGTTCGGGAAGCTTTGGAACTCTTACGAAAGCCTTGTTTATGCGCTTTAGCTCGTATTCCATCTAAGCGCCTCCATTAAAAGATTATGCTCTGAGCATATTAACCTTTCTTTATCAATATCCTTCGTGAAGGCGGTATGGAAATAAACTGCCATCCCCTCAGTTAAATATCCTTCAAGTTCTCTTTCACTAATAATTCTTTGAGGATTATGTTTCCCCTCCCTTAACTTCTTCAATTCGCTTTCAAAAAGTTCTATTGTTTCATTCACATTTAACCTCCTTCCAACCTCTTTCTCCTTAGCTATCTTCACTTCAAGTAGATCTATTCCTAAAAGGGTTTTCGCTATGCTCTTTAAAGCCTCTATTTTAGCTTCTTTAATAATGCTCGACTGCTCCGAAGGCTGCGCGATGCTTAGGAAAGGCTCGCATTCCTTGTAGCACTTACGCATATCCTCAATCACTTCCTCCGGCAGCCTTCCCTTGCTCGTTGTGTAAACAGCCTCTACATCGCCCTTATGGCCCATCCAAAACTGCCTATACGCATGCGTCACCCTTTCCTGCTTTCAGCCAACATAAGCTGAGTATCGAAGTAGCTCCTGAATATGTAAGGCCTCCACTTAAACCCTAACGCCCTGATCGCCTCCCTTACGCCGTTCCTAATCTTAGTGCTCGTCATGAACTTCACCTTCTCGCTGCCAAGCAGGCCTGGCCTACCTCTTGCCTCTCCCTAGGTTTTCGTACCACCTTCTTACCTCATCGTCCTTGAGGAGGTCCTCGTAAGGGCTTCCCTTAGGATTCGAACCTAGGACCTCCGGCTCCGCAGGCCAGCGCCCCTAGTCCACGTTAAGCGATGGACCCTCGATACGACGCGTTGTTGCGATAAAAGGGTTTGTAAGCCCAGTCTCAATTGTTATATCGAGAACGAATCCCCCTTCTTTAATGTCTAACGTCTCAATCGCTTGCGCTCTGCTAAGCTCCCATGGGTTATGAAAACAACAAACGCAACGATTTTGAAGTTAGAAGGCTGAAACCGACGCGCTCGTCCTTAAACGGCG
>WUQV01000235.1 GCA_009889585.1 Candidatus Bathyarchaeota archaeon
AAAACCGCCTCTCCTATGATTAAGTAAAGATATATCATAGACACTCCCAATAGCAATAATGAGAGATCGGTTAAGGCGGAGAAAAGCCAGCCATATGACTTTCTGGGGATGTAGACCTTCTTGCTCATTAAATCCCTCTTTTTTCTCATATTTCTTTAAACCATATAAAATTTCACTCTCATCAAGATGTTGGCGCCTTCTGTTACAAGTGGTCGACACCTGATTTTTAGGAAAATACAACGAGCCCGAAAACATCTGACCACAGAAGAAGCGCCATCTTCGTCGATTAAGGGAAATCCGAAAAGGCGTTGTCGCCGGGTTGGTGACGGGCTTGCGATCCTGGCTATATCCGAGTAATCAGCCTTAACACGCTTTCCATTAGCTCTACGGCCCTTTTAGCCTTCTCAAGGATGCCCTGAGCCTCAGCCCTATCGTATAGCTCCCACGGAGCCAAGCCCTCACCAAGCTTTCCGTACGTAACTAGGCCGTGCTCCGGGGCTAATTCACGCACAAGGTTGGCCAACTCCTCGATCCAGCATCTGCTATTTTCCGGCAACTCGCTGACTATGTCGAGTAGCTCGTCCGACGGATCATGAGTCCAGCTCGGGATCCTCTTTAGGGCTACTACCGCCTTAGCAGCATTTTCAGCAGCTAGCTGCGACGCTTCGACGCACTCACTATAATCACCAGTCTTAAGGAACTTCAGCGCCCTCTCCAAGTATCCTTTGGCCAAGCTTAACCCGGAATCGCACATCAGCTATTGGATCTATCCTCAAAATTATCACACTTCTATTACAGTAAGTCCTCCCCTTGTAGGCTTCCACCCATACTTTCCATCTTTAGTCTTATATCTTATAAGCCCCGCCTTCTTTACAGCTGTCCTAATGCGTTCAAAAAGGTTGGTTAATCTTTCAGTAGGATCATAAAGTACGATGCCATCCCACGCAACGTTCAAAAGGAACGAGTCAACGTTAAGATCCTCCTTAAAGATTGTTGACTCGTCTACGTCAAGTATCGTTACATCACGTTTAAGCATCTTGCGAAGCGGATCATAGATCTTGAACCTTCTTGCTTTATCGTAAAATCCCCTTACGACGACTAAGAAGTCAAAATCGCTATGCTCCGTAGCTTCACCCCTAGACATGCTACCAAATAAAGCTACGGCTACGACCTTGTCACCAAGGTCCTTCACGAGCGCCTCTACTGCGTTACGCACTACGGTCGATATCTCCAACCCCTACCTTATTCCTAAACTGTTTGGCTTACGTCATTCTTAAGGTTTTTGAACTCCACCACTTCAGGGAACCCCTAACGCCCTCATCCTCGCTTCCCACACGGCATGATGAAAGCTAAGGACGTCGGCGAGGAGCGGAGCGTTCCAGCCGCATTAGCCGACTCTTAAAAACTTCATTCATCCATCGAAATATGCCTTCCTCAACGCTTCGCTTATTTCTCCAGGCTTTTCTTATCCTCCTCAGCTCCTCGATGTGCGGAGCCTCCTTGAAGGCTTTCCCATTTCCCCATAGCCTCCTTCACCTTTCCTTGGGCCAGCAGCTCATCGCTTCGTTCGCATGCGCATGTGCCTCACGTATCTTGATCAGCCTGCGAAGCTCTTTGAGCGGTTCAATGGTCTTCAACAGCAGCTCAAGGACCTTATCCATCCAAAGGGGCCCCGCTCGGCTGGGCTCTTTATACGAGCGTGGCTGCTAGAGAAGCTTAATATGAACTAGTGGAGAAGTCGTAGGACGTGAGCCTTTCGGATATTGAAGTACGGTTGCTAACTAACGAATTGATTAAGAGCCTCGATTCCTACTTAAGGAAAGACCCTATTGCTAATTTCTACCCGATTTATGATTTATATGACGTAGAATCTCGTAAAAGATCGACGTATTACGCTGGATTAAAGGATGGTGATGTAATTGGCTTTCTTCTAATTTATCAAGCGGAATATTTTCCATTCATCAACGTAGGTGGAAGCGAGTTTGCTGCCTTGCGTTTAATGGATGTGCTTAATGTGGAAAAAGCTATATTCCATGTTGATCCTGAGTTTAGTGACATTACAAAGAGGAAGTTCCGTATAACTAGCGAATATGTTACTGAGATCATGTACCTTAAGAGGGGCGAAGAAAAGCTTCATGTAGAACATGATGTGGAATTGTTAAGCGATTTTCATGCTCTTGAGTTGCTTAAATTAATGCGTCAACGTAGGCCTTCGCCAATAACGGATGAGGACGTTAAAAGGGCCGCTGATTACCTAAGAAGATATGAGACTTATGGGATTTTCGTCGATGAAAGGTTAGTTTCAATAGCTAGGTTGTATAAGCTCTTACTTCATATTCCAGAGGTCTGCTCAGTGGGCATGGTGTTTACGGATCCTGATTATCGAGGGAGGGGCTTCGCTACGTCGCTTGTCTCAAAGTGCGTAGAAAGCGCATTTAGGAATGATTCTGTAAAATA
>WUQV01000236.1 GCA_009889585.1 Candidatus Bathyarchaeota archaeon
GGAGGGCCGCGTTACGAGCCACTTAAGCGGCCTTTTTTATAGGACGGTCAACCTCCTTGAGATTGGCATATTTCCAGCATACGTATTCGACGGCATCCCTCCAGCATTGAAGGAGGTTGAGATTAAAAGGAGGGCGAAGGCGAAGGAGGAAGCCCTCGTCAAGTATGAAAAGGCCCTAAGGGAGGGAAGGTTGGAGGAGGCCCGTACGTACGCTCAAATGACGGCCACGCTTAAGGACGAGATGGTGGAGGATGCCAAGCGCCTTTTAAGGCTCATGGGAATCCCGTTCGTACAAGCCCCCTCTGAAGGGGAGGCGCAAGCGGCTTACATGGCGAAGAAGGGAGACGTGAACTTCTGCGCCAGCCAAGATTACGACAGCCTCCTTTACGGGGCGCCAGCCCTCGTTAGAAACGTCACGATAAGCGGCAGGAGGAAGCTCCCTCGTAAGCCCGCTTACGTCGAAGTCCAACCCGAGCTTATAGAGCTAGAACGAACGCTTAAGGAGCTAGGCCTGACGAGGGAGCAGTTAATCGACGTGAGCATCCTCATAGGGACGGATTACAACCCTCAAGGCGTCAAGGGGGTAGGCCCTAAGAAGGCCTTGAAGCTAATTAAGGAGTACGGGAGCCTTGAGCTCGTTCTTCCTTACGTAAAGGGGGCTGAGTTCCCAGTCCCGCCGGAGGAAATACGCAACGTCTTCTTAAGGTCGAAGGCGACTGATGATTATGAGTTAGAGTGGTTAGAGCCGGATATAGACGGCGTAATCGCCTTCTTATGCTATGAGCGAGATTTCGATGAGAACCGCGTTAGAAAGGCTCTTGAAAGGGCTAAGGAGGGCGTACGAAAGCTTAAGCTGAAGAAGGCGACGCTTGAGCGATGGTTCTTCTGAAGGTCGTTAAGTAGATTCGTATAGTGCTTAAGATATTCTTCCTTTAACGAACGCTTCACTCACGCTTAACGCGTTTCAATAACTCATGCGTTTTTAACGTGCGATCGTCGTTAAACTCGATGACCATAACGTCCGGTTAAGGGTACGAACGCTACCCCTCCGAGGTCCTCCTTAAGGATCTTGCCCTTATGCTTCTTGACTCGGAAGAGCGATTGAAAGAAATGAACGCCTCCTATTGGGATTAATATGCTTCCTCCTTCCTTAAGCTGCTCGATTAACGGCTTAGGAACGTCTGGAGCTGCTGCGGTCACTAGTATTCGATCGTAAGGGGCTCGCTTCGGATAACCAAGGGATCCATTTCCACAAATTACATCCACCCTATCGTCGTAACCAGCCCTTCGAACGTTCTCCCTTGCGAACTCCGCCAACTCTGGGATTATCTCGATCGTATACACGTGGCCCCATCTCTCCTTAGGGGCGTCGCTAGGGGCTACGATCTCGGCTATCGTCGAGGCATGCCAACCTGACCCGCTTCCGACTTCCAAGACCTTGTGGCCGACCTTTAGCTCCAAGGCCTCGTTCATTATCGATACCATGTTTCGCCCGGCGAGCCGTTAGTCGATGGCTCGACCGCGTGGCGCTGAGACGGTCTGCCCGAACCCTATCGGAAGGGGCGCGTCAACAGCTGCGTAAGGCTTCACGTGCTCAGGGAGGAAAAGCTCGCGAGGAACGGCTCTCATGGCTCGGATTACGTGAGGTGAGCGAAGTATCCCCCCTCGAATCAAGCTTTGGATGAGCTCTTCCCACCGTCGGTCGCTCAAAGCGTGAACCTCGAAGGACGAGTTAACGCGGCTCCTTATGAGCTTTTGACGTCGGTTAACCCTCACTTGGTTTGCGATGTTTGCTCGATTGATTTCGACCATTTTTAACATCCATCGGCGGGAAGTCCCCTTCCGTGAGTGAGGGGACGAAAGCCAATGCGCCTATGTCCTCAATTCATACGCATTAATTCGTCTGCTTGTAGACATGAGGTCGGCATGCGCATCGTGTCTGGTAGCCCCGCATGCTGTAAAGCCGAAGGGGATCGCCGGACGGACGTAGTAGGGCTGGGAACGGCCGAATTCAAGCCCGTGGAGACGTCGCAGGTCGTCGTTAAAGCAGGAAGCCCCTTTCGATAAGGAAGGGGTAGTTCACTAAGTGCTCCTATCCTTTCAATTCCAGATAGCTCGGTGCGGGTGAGCGAGAGCTTTAAAAGTATGTTTAAGCCCAATTTGAACCTCGCGCGTGAAAGTGAAGCAGTATGGCGTTGAAGTCTTTCTTAAAGGCGTGCGCTAGGGTGTTAAAGTTATCTATGAGGCCCGATCGAGAAGCGCTTTGGCTTTCGATTAAGGTTTGCCTCATAGGGATAACGATCATCGGCGGCGTTGGCTTCATAATAAAGCTAATAGCCCTTCTCATTCCAGCGCTCTTTGGCGTCACGTGAAGGGATTTGAGGAAGTATAAGATCGCCGTCCTTCCTAGGGATGGGATAGCTCCGATGAAAGCAGCTGAGATCGTCGAACGCGCCGTCGAATCGACGTTGATAAAGGGCAATGTCGGGACGTAAGACTTAGGCGGTAGCCCTTCGACAGCCGACTTTAGAAGCATATATCTTCATCTACTTCTCAAGCAATTCGACATTCATCGTATGAATGTATGAACACATCTCATGCATGACCTTTGTGCTCATATATTGAGCCATAAATCCGAAGTTGCTAGAACATCGCCTTTTATTAATATCTCAACTTTGCCCTTGAATTCTATGATTTCATCTTCAACTAAAGTTATATCTCCCTCAATTTTAATAAGTATATTCCATCCAACAGACTTAGCCTTAACTTTTCCATCTTCTATATCGACTTTAATCATTACTTTAACTTCAAAATCCTTATTTTCAAAAATTGCGACTCCCTAGCTATAATTTAATAACCTTTCGCCATGCTTCATTTCAAGTACTCTTAGAAAGACGAAGACGACTTTTGTTAAACTACGCTAAGGAAAAAGGTTACGGCGATATTCAAATTCTAATAGATGTCGTCTCTGGGCTAAACGAGAGTAGAAGGAACTTCCTAAAACTTTTAGAAATGATCTCTTGCGGGTTGAGGATGGATAGGCAGCTTAATGCTACAATAAACCTATGCCTTCAGGTGGAGGGTCTTACTCTATCTCTAAAGCTCTTTAATGGACTGATGAGGGGTGGAGCGAATTCACCCTGACAGTGGAGGAGGCTGATGTGAGCTTCGATGAACTCATGAAAAGCCCGAGATGATGAATACCAAGAGTTATGTATACTACGTAACCAAAACCCTTACCTTTAAAGGAGATGGATGTGCAAAGGTACATCAGGGGCTGCGGCCTTAACGTCATCTTCACGTTTTTCTTGCGCCTTCAGCTGAGGAGGCGTTCGACGCCCTCTACAACTTCTTTGGCCTTGCTAAGAGCCTCCTCAGCGACCTCCCTAATGTAAAATTTGCTCGGCGGGGAAAGCTCTAAAACTATGCGAATTAAGTATCCGGCCTTTGTGATAGGCGCTCAAGGTCCTTTAACGACTCGATCACCTTCCTTAAATTCGGTCGAATTTCTAAAGAGGACTCTTAGAACGAGCTTATTTAGAACTAACGACAGCGCGTCGAAAATTCCGACTTCCCCCTTTAGCTTTGCTCGGTTTACCTCATCTACCCATACGTGCATCTGACGCCCGAGCTTCATCACGCTCATCGAGGGGCTATCGGGGACTTTGAGCTCCTCTCATCTTCGGTGGACTCCATTTACGCGAGTTCTAGTTGCCGCTTTGTGAAGAGCTAAGTAAGGCTTAAGTGTAGGAAAATGTAATATACTTTCGGTGGAATTGTGGAATATCCCATCAGAGGGCTGTTTCGGGTTAAGGTTAGCGCCAAGGGTCAGGTAGTTATCCCAAAAGCAATTAGGGAAGCCTACCACATAAATGAAGGTAGTGAATTGCTGTTTATTCCAATCGAGGATGGCGTTTTGATAAAGCCTATAGAAAAGGTTGCACGACTTAGGGGTTTGCTTGTCGGGCTTAATGTTGACTTAGCTGAATGCGAAGCCATTCTAGCTGAGGCTAAGAGAAGCCTCGTAAAAGTGATTGAATGAAGAAGTACGTTTCAGATGCCGTGGCCTTCCTTTACTTCCTCTTGAACAAGCTCCCCCGCACGGCTGATGAAGCCTTTAAACAGCCTGAAAATGAAGAGGCATGCATTTACCTGCCTACGATCGCTGCAGCTGAACTCTACTACCTCTTTGAGAGAAAGGGATGGCATGAATGTTGGGCTAAGCTTAAGAGCGTCATGTTAAGCGTAGCAACGTTCAAGTATTATCCATTCAATGGACAAGTTCTGGACTTCTTTAAGTATACGAGGGCTAAAGAGATCCACGATAAAATAATAGTTTCGACGGCTAAGGTTGTAAAGGCTGATGCCTTGATAACTAAGGATGAAGCCCTGAGGAAGCTAGGAGAGGTAAGCATAATTTGGGAGTAGATCGTAAAATCCCCTGGGAGCTCATGAAAAGTCTGTATTTACTAAAAATCAAGCTCCAGACCTGATCCAGAATTAGCTGAAGGATTCCAAGCTCAGAAAATTTCACGAGAAAAAGGCTTAAGTTTGAAAAGGATAAAGTTTAATTTGTTTAAACCCTTAATCTAAACGTGAAGAATATGGAACTGGAAGAAATAAAAAGCAAAATCGTCCCCTTGTTGAAACGCTACGACGTTAAAAGGGCAGCTTTTTTCGGCTCCTTAGTTAGAGGTGAAAAGAAGGAAGACAGCGACATAGATATCCTTGTCGAATTTGAAGGTGAAAAAAGCCTCCTTGACCTTGCTGGATTGAGGATAGAATTAGAAGAGGTGTTGAAGATGAAGGTTGATGTTTTAACCTATAACTCTTTGCACCCTCTTCTTAAAGATAAAATTCTGAGTGAGCAAAAAGTGATTCTATGAAGAAAGACCCAAAATTTTTCACCGAGCATATTTTAGAAAGTATAGAAATAATAGAGGAATACATCAAAGGAATGACGAGGGATGAATTTTTAACCTCAAGGAAAACACAAGATGCAGTAATTAGGAGAATCGAGATTATTGGAGAAGCAGTCAAAAACATTCCGGATGAGATAAAACAAGAATATCCAGACATCCCATGGAAAAGGATAGCTGGGATGAGAGACATTCTTATTCATGAATATTTTGGGGTGGATTTAGAGCTAACGTGGAAAGTTGCCAAAGAAGGCATTATTGAATTAAAGAGAAAGATATTAAAAGTGAAGGAAGAATTAAAAAGGAAATAAATATTTCGTTTTAAAACTACGTAGTCGTTTCTCCCTCTTATTCTCAAAACTCTTCACCTTAAGTCAGGATTTATTCTGAGCTTTATTTCTGTGTCGTTTGTTCAATTCCAGCCCTCGGCATTTTGGACGGACCTGCAGCATAGACTACTTCCTTTTGCGGAATAATCCGGCCCCTTCTATCTCGCAGACGTATTTAAAGCCAGCTTCTACCAAACTCTTCGCTTCTTTAATATTTTGCATTCGTAAGTTAAGCTGAGAGAAAACGCGATACATAGCTAATTTTGAGAGCAGAAAGGAGTACAAGGATATTCTAGCCTTGCACAGCTCAAGTTCCTTTGAACATGCTTAAATTGTCAACTCGTAGACTAGGATCGGATAGCTAGCAATGGAAAACTTTTCTCTCCTCAGCCACGGCGTACATAAGAAGAGGTGAGAGTGTAAGAGCTTTCTGAGAGGCTACGTAGCGGAGAAAAAGAAGAGCCCTAAGGAATGAGCTGTCAACGCTCTTCAAGCTTCTCTCATCAAGGGCCGCTATAAACCCTCCTTCATCCGCTTGACGCCCTTCAACAATTCGATCATCGGATAGTGTTGCTTGATCATTAAATCGTATTGATCAATCCTCTCTAAGAGCTTCTCATGTCTCTCTAAAAAGCTCTTTAGTCGACCTCTCCATCATCTCTATGAGCCCTCTAGTCGCTTTTTCCTCCCTTTCTATCAGCTCCCTAGTGACCCTTAGCTCAGCTGCTATCAACCTCCTAGTAGCCCTTCCATTATAAAATGTCGTTAAGGCCATTATGGCTCCGAGCATCGTCGCACCTCGAGGACGTACTCCCACACCTACTGCCACGCTACGCCCCTTCGACAAGCGCTTAGTAAAGCCCTTCCTTAAACTGTGAAAGGAGGCGAATGAGTACTTTCAAATAAAAGGTGACCATAAACCGTTAAATGCAGAAATGGATATCACATAAAGGGTGGAACCATGTCTAACGTTAAAAGGCTTAAGGTTATCGAGCGATTGCTTAGCGAAGCCGAGGGCTATTTAGAGAGAGGCGATGCCATTCAATCGTCGGAGAAGCTCTATAAGTCCGCTGAGGAGTGCGTTAAAGCCCTCGCTGAACGCCTCGGCCTCGAGGAGGTTAAGGTCGCCGAGGAAAAAGGCAAGTGGACCGTGACGTTGCTCGAAAAAGCCGTCGGGAAGCTCGTAAATAAGTTAGATGTGGGTGTTAGGCTTGCGTGGGATGCGGCGAACTACCTACACGTATGGGGCTTCCACGAAACGAAGCTAGACGTAGAAGCCGTCAAGATTAGGACGCCAGCGATGGAGAGCCTTGTAAAGACGACGAGGAAAACCCTAGCCTCTCATTGTTCACAGTAACCTTAATACTTACCCAGTGCTCAGCCTTTAGGGGAAGCCTTGCCAGAGCTAGAGTTGCTCGCCGTCTTAGGCAGCTTAGCCGTCACGCTCGCCACGCTCGCGTCCATAGCCTACTGGCTAGGACGGAAGTTTGAAGCTATCGATAAAAGGTTCGAGCGATTAGAGCTCGGCTTAAGGCTTGCTGTGGACGGCCTAAAGAACGCCGTCGTATCGATCAACACGATGCTCGTGGAGTTCCTAGGGTTAAAGGGCCTTATAACGCCTCAAGAGGTAAGCTTTTTATCGGCTGAAGCGAGGCGCCTAGCGTCCTCCGTAACTTACGTAAACCCTCTTAAGAAGGAGGACGTTGAGTTCCTCAAGGAGGTTTTCTCTAAGGATCCGGAGGCGATAACGATCGAAGAGGCTGAACGCGTAGCTGAGATAGGGAAGAAGTGGTGGTTAGAAGAGGGGGAGGAAAGGGCTTATAGGCTATTCTTAATAGGGACGTTCATAAAGGCTTATCACTTGCCTAAGAAATATGGTATGCCAAGGTAATGCGTTCGACATAACGAGGCTTGTCCTAAGGAGCTCTCCGTTAAACAATCGGAAAATTTAAGTGCCACGATCACGGAGCGACTGTTCGCTAGCGTAAGGAAGCGCCGCTGGCGTCCCTCGATAACGTAATGAAGCTGGGGAAGGGACACATGTTGATGAGGTGTATAATTGTAAAGCGCATAAACCATTATCTTCCTTCTAATACCATGCGCGCTTAACACCTCTATAGATCTTTTGACGAAGTGCCCATCTCCTTACGATCGTAAGCCAACCTTATCATGGAGTCCAGCTTTAACCTTGATAACCTTTCAGCGACATCATCACTTATGAA
>WUQV01000237.1 GCA_009889585.1 Candidatus Bathyarchaeota archaeon
GTAAGTTGAGATGTTGTAGAGCTCCTCAAGCATTCGATCGCTTACGTCGTGTAAGACGTAGTCCCACGTCCTTAAAAAGCCGGGGTTAGGACAAGTTCCGTTGAAATTTTTAAGTCATGCATGCGCATACGAGCCGCCTTGAGAGCTCGCCAATACGCACGTTAAATTGCTGCGCGGAGGGCCACGGGGCGGTATCCAGCCCATTTAAGCTTTAGCCCCCACCTTAAGCCATCGGGCGTGACGCCAACGAGTAATGGCCACGTAGGATAGGTAAAAACTCCGAGGACTTCCTGCTCTCCAATAGAGCCCCATTCCTCTATTTTCTCGTCGAAATGGCCTTGATAGTAAAACGGTGTATCGCCCATCCACACGACGCGTCCGCCTAAATCGAGATAACGCCGTATGAGGGCATCTGAAAACGGTCCATACACGATCGTCGCTAGCGCTACATCTTGGGCGAATATTACGACGGTGTTCGCCGCTCTCCTCGCCTTAACGGCCTCATCTATGGCTTTCGCCAATTCGCTGGCATCGACATCTTTAAACCCTTTATTTACAAAGTACTCTCTTATGCGTTTAGATGCCTCCTTATCGATCCAGCTTGTAGGATATCGAATGTCATAATATATAAGTTTAAATGCCCCAATTGCCATTTAAAGTAGCTCCCTCGTCACGCGACATTTTTTAACTATTACTTCGCCTGTCTCGGGCTTTAACTCGATACCATACCTCTCCATCGTTTCAACGCCTATGATGAACTCCTCTACAAGCCTCTCCACTACATGCGCTATATCGCTAATTCTACAGACGTTGATGAACGTCCAAAATAACGCCAACCCTATGATTGGAAGCTCCGTTTTCCCATCGGCTAACGTAACTTTCTCAAGAATGGGAGGCCATATGGGACTTATCTTCTCGGCGACTGACTTTCTTATGACCGTGAGCGCCGCTCCGGTGTTAAATAAGGCTTCAACTCGCACTAAACCCTTAGGGCCCTCTAAAGACAGCTTTTCTTGATTATCATAACGTGCAACTCAGTTGATTATAGAAAAATTACATAAAACTTTCACCACAGTTAGCAGTCGCGTCCATTTGAAATCGAACCGAGACGATGGTCTTGACGTACTTGCCGCAGATGGATAACGGATCTTTCATTCCCCTAGAGGGATCCGTCTTAATCAGGATGAGCGCCTCTAACCTCAAAAATAGGAAGCTATTAACGCTACAGCATGAGGCTTGTTCTAAGTCATTAAACCCCGACCTCCAAGAATATGCGATAGCGTAAGCTTGATCGACGAGCTACTTAACCGCTATAGTAAACCTTACGTCATCTATCGCAACCAACGGCGTCTTAACCACTGGAGAACCCCATTCCATCCACCAATGGCGAATTTGAGCTTGCTCCTTTGAACAAGCCCTTAAGTTCTTCAGCATCCTGAGGACGTTATCGCTTAACCTAAGGCCCTTTATCGGCTCCGCTACTTCGCCATTTTTAATCCTGAAGACTCCATCCCTTATTATCCCAGAGAAATCCCCAGCCCTATAATCTTGAAAGCGGACGTAGGTGAGGTTGTTAACGTAAAGCCCGTCATTTACGTCGGCCACGAGGTCCTCATCCGATAGCTCGCCAGCTCGTACGACGACGTTCCACGGACGCGGGACGATCCAACCGGCGTTAGAAGTGGACGTCGTCTTATGCCTCTTCGCCGTGAAGCTGTTGTGTAAATACGTCTTTAGGATGCCGTCTTTTATTATCGTGGTCTTACGAGTTGGATATCCTTCGTCGTCAAACGGCCTGCTCCCTAAGCCGCCCTCCATTTTAGGGTCATCGTAAATGGTTAAGGCCTTACTCCCGACCTCCTGCTCGATCCTATCGGCTAAGCAGGAAAGCCCTGAGTCTACTAAGAAGGCCGAGCTCGCCCCGGCCACCACGTCGAAGAACACGGCTGCGGCAGGCCTCCCTAGGACTACGTCGTACGAACCAGCCTTCCCGCCGACCGGGTTCATCGACATTCTAGCTAGCCTGCCGGCTTCCTCGCCCGCTCCCTCCGGATCGAAATCGTCTAGGTTAGACCCGCAGGAAATGCCGACCCCGGACGATTCGCCGTTCGCTAAACAACGTATTAATAACTCCACCTTTGTTTTCTTAAGCTCCGCTGAGA
>WUQV01000238.1 GCA_009889585.1 Candidatus Bathyarchaeota archaeon
GAAGCCTATGTTGGCTGAGGTAAGACAGCGGCTGAAATAGCCCATAGGGCAACGAGCTCTATGGGATGAGAAGGGATGAGCCCTTGAAACGGCAAATGCGGCGAAGGCATAAAGCCTCTGTTGAACGCCGGGAGCTCCCTGTCTTAGCGGGAAGTAGCTTACATTTAAGGGCCAGTCTAACGCAGTAGATCTCAAGGGGCTGTCGGCTAGCTTGGCCTAGGCTACGAGGCTCGGGCCCTCGTGACGGGGGTTCAAATCCCTCCAGCCCCATAATGCCTTTAAGCCTATTTCCAAGCTTCTTTCGTTAATTCGACATTTAATTAAGCTTAATTAAACACCTATTCGACTCGTCAAGCGAATGAGGTTAGGCATCACAGCAATCGGGCTTTCAGCCGGTAGTTCAGCCTTTAAGGCCTATGTGCCCGTTCGGGTTACGTTGTTCGCCCTTCAAAGCAGATATTAATCCTTCCCTTCTAGTAAAGAACTTTCTTGAGCTTGCCAGCTATATGTAAGCTTAGCTTTAAGGAAGTCGTCCCTCTTAAGGACAAAAAACCCGACGATATTCATCTCGAAAATTCTTGAAAAGCGCCATCCCTTTAAGGGCCCCCATACCTCTTCGAGGGCCCTTTTTATAGCACTTTTACTTTCGAGCCCTTGCTAGCGAGAGGTCGTAGGCCTATGCTTATACGGATTACGGCAGCTCAGAAAAGTATATTAGTTCATTTAATCTAATGGGTTTATGGAGATGATATCCGAATTAACCATAAGCAACTATAGAGGCATAAGGAGCTGTAGCTTAAATGGACTTAAGTCGATAAACATATTGCTCGGCAGGAATAATAGCGGGAAGTCTTCGATTTTAGAAGCCATATATTTAGCATCAGCCGCCGTAGAATACCGCGAACTGATATATGAAAGGTTCATACATAGGCTTAACTACCTCTTAAATAGGAGGACTGACAGAGGCTTTAGCATAGAAAGGAAGCTTGGGTTAGAAACCTTATGGTATAACTATGATCAAAGGGAGCCGATAAGGATAAACATCAACTTTAAGGGCGATGTAAAGTTTTTAGCAGAGCTACATAGTTTCCATTCTCATCCCCTTATAAAAGTAAAAGAGCTGGAGGGCCTTCTATGCCTGATGGAGGGATCTCTTTACGATGAGACCCTTAAGATTAAAGGGCATGTAAGTAAAAACGATATTATTCGATTATATGAGCCTGTTATAAACTTCATGAGCAATACGGTCTTCATAGATAGCTCCCTTATTTATGACTTTAAACAAGTTGAAGTTAAGCTTTGGAGAAATGTCCTTAAAGAAAGGCAAGATAAGTTAATTGCGGAGCTCATAAGCGAGGGTTATGATGTCAAGGCTGAGGGCTTAACGTATGTACCGTATGATGGAGGTCATCAATTAGTCATCGTCACTCCTAAAGGCTATATACGAGTTGACGACTTAGGCGACGGAGCTCGTTATGCCATCATATTATTAATGGTCTTAGCTACTTCTAAAGAAGTGCCGATTCTTATAGAAGAGCCTGAAAGCCACCAACATCCTAGTGGCTTAGCTGAAACTATTCAATTCTTATTAAACCTATTAATCGAGAATGGACTTCAGCTCTTCATATCTACTCATAGTATAGAGTTCGTAAGGTTATTATACGAGATTGCTAAGGAAAAGGGCTTAGAGGTCTTAGTTAAGACTTTCTTCTTAGAGAGGAGTGAAGATGGGATTGTAGATGTCAGAGAGATCGAAGCAGTGGACATGGACGTTTTAAGGAAGCTAGGCCTAGACCCTAGGCTACTATATATCATATAGTCAGTCATATTAATAGATCCATGGGCTTTCATCAACTAAAGCCTCAAGAGGACTCCTTTATAAAAATCGCTAGGTCAGTAGTGAGGATATTGGATGTATTCATGCTTTGTGAAGGGAGGACAGACGTAGAGATCTTTAAAGTTATAGCCGAGAAGTTAGGCTTAAGAGATTTTAAGGAATTAGGCATCACCGATTCTGGCGGCGTAGAAATTGTATATGAATTAGCTAAATATATTATGACAATTTCAAAGCTTTCTAAGAAGTTAAAGGCTTTAGCTGCTATAATTGATAGTAATGAATATAGCCCTAATCAAAGGGTGCATTCCTTCATAAATTCCCTAAAGTTCATAGGGGCCAATATAATTAGACTTACAGACTTAAGAGATAATGTATATAGCTTTTTGATGAATGGACGTAAGCTAATAATCTTAGTCGCAGGCTTATTAGAGCTTCCATTTAAAAAGCATATGATTGAAGATTATGTAGTGAAACTCTTAATAGAGCAGGGAGTTCTAAGCCTGTTGCAAATCGTTAATTATGAGAGCGCTAAGGACGTTTTGACTTCTAGAGGGATAGATCCTTTAAAAGTTATTAGAGATGCTGAAGAAAAAGAAGTTAAAAAAGTATTTCAATCTTTCAAAGTGTTTTACGAATCAATCGATGCTTTATAGCCGTATCGGCGCTACTTAGCGGCTTCGCATAATTCAAAGGGCCAAGGCCTTGATCATCCCATCGGTATGAGTTGAAGCTAATTTCCTTTAACCGCCTTAGATCTTCTAACTCCTTTACCGTAGCCAGTTCACGAACTACTCCAGTTTTCACAGGGGATGAAATAGTACGCTCGTCAGCTTTCGTCTTCTTCTACAAAAGTTAACGTACATAGCTATGAGGAAAGGCTTAGAGCTATTGAGCTTAAAACGCTTGCCTCATATCAGCCAGTAACGTTGAGCAATCCTAAAAGGCGGCTGGCAAACTAACCCTTTTCTCACCTTAAAGGCTGAGACTTACCTTATGGTGGATGGCCGAGATCATAAGTTTAAAGCCTAATTACTTAAGCCCTCAGCTATGTTTAAATCTCTAGCCTCACATCCCTTATGCTTATCCTCAGGCCTCTTTCGTTAATTCAACTTAGGACTAAGCTTATTTGACACTCCGTTCGACTCATTAAGTGAGTGAGGTTAAGTATCATAATAATCAGGCCTTCAGCCCTTAAGGCCTTAATGGATGTTCGTTTAAGCCATACAAGGCTGAGGGCCCTAAAGACGGATGTTAGAGGAGGCGGCTTCATCTGGCTGTCAAGCCTAATGAGCTTGAACCGCCTTATGGAACGTCACCTCCTCATCAGTTAACTCGGCCATGTTTAAGACCCAAAAGCTACAAGGAAAAAGCTTAACTGCTCAAGCCCTAAAAGTTGAACTCGTAAAGGTGATTTCATGGCTAAACTACACCGTTTAGATCATAACGTGTATGGTGTCGTTGAGCTCTTTCATCCTGCTGGAAGCACGAACGCCGGGTTTATTATAACTGAAAACTCCATAGTTCACATCGATGCAGGCATGACCATCGCCGACGGAAATTACCTTTTAGATCAGTTAAAGAAAATCGCTAAAAAGAAGAAGAGCCTTCTTCTTATCTTAACCCATCACCATTCGGACCATATTTTCGGCATGCGCGTGTTCAAAGGAGCGGGCGCAAAAGTAATCGCCCATGAAACGTTCGTAAGTTCCTCTCCCACAGAGCGCTGCCGTTATTCCGGCCCGTCCTTAAAACCTACAAGCCGTTCATCATCAAACTCATGGTCAAAAGGTTTTCGTATACTAAAGAGAAAGCTGAGGAAATAATTGGAGACGTTAAACTTTATCTGCCAGACGAGGTCTTTGCGAAGGACATGAGCCTTCAGGTAAATGGCGACGAATTGCTTTTGCTTCACACTCCAGGACATGTGCCGAGCGAGATATCAGTAGATATCAGTATATCATCCCAAATTAAGGTGTTATTTGCAGGAGACGCGATCTATGAAGGGATGCCATTAACCATGAAATTCGGTGGGCCAAAGGAATGGAAGCTGTGGATACAGAGCTTGGAGAGGCTGGAAGGACTCGAAATTGAAAAAATAGTGCCAGGACATGGAAAGATTTGCAGTAAGGATGAAATTCAAAGGAATATAGCCTATTTGGAAAAGGTTTTAGGCCGATAGCAGATGTCTTCCCAGCTCATATCGCCAATTTATCATGAACCTCAACGGCAGGCTCCTGCTTCACGTTGACCGTCTAGCCCTTCGAAGGATCTCCCTAGCGACGATCACACCTGAGGCAGATGCTTGCACCAACCCCCTCGTTATCCCCGCTCCATCGCCAATCGCGAACAAATTTCTCACCTTAGTCTCCAAGCATTCGTTTAACTCAAGCCTAGATGAGTAAAACTTGACTTCAACTCCATAAAGCAACGTGTCCTTCGAATAAATGCCAGGTGCGACTTTATCTAATGCTTGTAGCATCTCCTTTACATCGGCTAAATAACGATAAGGAATGGTGAAGCTTAAGTCGCCTGGCGTCGCATCCTTCAACGTCGGCGATACGATGCTCCTCGCTATCCTCTCCTTCGTCGACCTCCTCCCCATGTCGAGGTCTCCAAGCCTTTGCACGATGACTCCTCCGCTTAACAAATTGGTCAACCTCGCTAAGTACTTCCCATAGGAAATGGGATCCTTAAAGGGCTCCGTGAAGCTTGTGCTAACTAGTATGGCGAAGTTCGTGTTCTCGGTCTTATGTTCGGCATAACTTTGACCGTTAACTGTTAAAATGCCATCATGATATTCCGTAATGACAAAGCCGTTCGGGACGAAGCAAAACGTTCGAACCTTATCATCGAAGAACTTCGAGTAGTATACGAACTTCGGCTCATAAAGCACGTTCGTTAGCTCCTCAGTAACCGATGCTCGTACTTCGACCCTGACGCCGACGTCGACGGGATTGATCAACGTCTTCAATCCTAAGGCCTCAGCCTCGCACCTCAGCCATTCGGCGCCCTCCCTCCCTGGCGCTACGATCACGTAATCGCTAAACAGAAGCTCGCCATCTGTTGTCTCCACGCCTTTCGCCACGCCGTCCTTCACGAGCAAATGTTTCACCTCTGCTTCCATTCGGATGTCAACGCGCTTGTTGAGGAATTGGCGTACCCTACGAAGCGTTTTAATGCAGTTCTCAGCCCCCATGTGGCGGACCTTTTGA